>CAKOWP010000006.1 GCA_934122385.1 uncultured Clostridia bacterium
TTTGCAGACCAAAGTGCAATATATTATTCAACAACATCAAAATTATTATTACCAAGAATATATAATGAACAGTCAAAGTTCAATAAAAAAGACACAGTAATATGTCATTTCTGCAAAAGACTTTTATGGAGGCCATATCCACACACAGAAAACTTTAAACAATGGCAAATAGAAGAAGTTCACAAAATTTTAAAATGCTATGCATTTGATAAAGACTTAGAAGAATATATAGAATTAAAAAAACAATATACAAACAAAAAAGGGGAGAAAATTAATGAATAAAGAAATACCAGTATTTTTCGCAGTAGATAATGGGTATATACCATTTTTAGGAGTAGCATTAAGCTCATTAATAGAAAACACATCAAAAGAAAATAAATATGCAATAAAAGTGCTATATACAAGCGTAACAGAAGAAAACAAAGCAAGAATAAAAAAATATGAAAAAGAAAACATCAGTATAGAATTTGTTGACTTAAATAAACAATTAGAAGATATAAAAGAAAAATTATATACTCGCAATTATTTTTCAAACACAACATATTATAGATTGTTTATACCAGAACTATACCCAGAATATGACAAAGCTGTATATATTGACAGTGATACAGTATGCTTATCAGATATAGCAGAATTATATAATACAGATATGGGAGGCAACTTAATAGCAGCAGTATCAGATGGGGCAGTTCAAACTATAAAACCATTTCAAGATTATGTAGAAAGAGTAGTTGGAGTTGCAGACTATAACAATTACTTTAATGCTGGTGTTATTGTAATGAATTTAAAAGACCTAAGAGAATACAAATTTGAAGAAAAGTTCATATATATGTTAGGAAAGATTAGATTTGAAGTTGCACAAGATCAAGACTATTTAAACAGACTTTGCAAAGGAAGGGTCAAAATAATAGACTATTCATGGAATAGAATGCCAATTATGGGAAAAAGAGATGGTGAAATAAACTTAATTCACTATAATCTAGGAGCTAAACCATGGTATTTTGACGATGTTTTGTATCAAGAATATTTTTGGAAATATGCGGAAAAAACAAAATTCTATAATGAAATAAAAGCAATTGGGGCAAAATATACAGATGCAGACAAAGAAAGAGATGATGCAAACAGTGCAAAACTTATAGAATTAGCACAAAAGGAAACAGATTGCGTTGGAGACGATAGAATAAATAGGAGATAGTTTAATGAAATCAAAAGGAAAAATATTAGTCAAAATAAGAAGAAATAAACAAGAAGATATTCAAGAACCAATAGAAAAGTCTCAATATAGACAAGAAGTTTTAAAGAAAATCGAACAACTTGAAAAAGAAGGAAAGTTTGATGTTGATGCAGAAGACGATCCACCTACAATAGTTTTAACGCCTGAAAACGTTGATTATCTTAGAAAAAAAATGACTAGTAAATTAAAACGAATATTTGCAAATGAAGTTGGAGAAAGATTTTTAGATAATCTTTTAAAAAATAACAAATTAATAATAAAAGAAGTAAAAGGGTTAGAAAATCTAAATAAAATTTCAACAGGGGCAATGGTTACATGTAACCACTTTAATCCTTTTGACTGTTTCACTGTAGAAAAAGTATTCAGAATGTCAGGAAAGATAGAAGAAAAAAGATTATATAAAGTAATAAGAGAGGGAAATTACACAAATTTCCCTGGATTATATGGATTCTTTTTTAGAAACTGCGATACATTGCCATTAAGTTCAAACAAAAGAACGATGGTTCAATTTATGAGAGCAGTTGATACATTATTACAAAAGGGAGATTTTATATTAATTTATCCAGAACAAAGTATGTGGTGGAATTATAGAAAGCCAAAGCCATTGAAACATGGAGCATTTAAAATGGCAGTAAGAAATAATGTACCAGTTATACCAATTTTTATAACAATGGAAGATAGTGATAAAATAGATGGAGAAGGATTCCCAATCCAAGAATATACTGTAAATATTGCAGAACCTATTTATCCAGACGAGAATTTATCACAAAGAGAAAATACTGAAATGATGCTTAATAAAAATTTTGAAGCTTGGAAAGAAATATATGAGGATTTTTATGGAATTCCATTAGAATATACAACTGAAAGTGATAAAGAAAATGTAAATGTTTAAAATAAAAAGAACATTATAAAAGGTTGGAAAATTAAGGTTTTCCAACCAATTTTAAATTTAATTATATGCCTTGAAAGAAAGGATGAAAAAATGAAAGAACAAAAAACAATATATTATAAAGATGAACTAAATGACGAATTTTCAGGAGCAGAAATAACACCAAGAAAAATAGATGAAAATTATAAATATATTCATAAAAATATAATATGGAATACAACAGCATTTATTTTACAAAATATACTAAGTTTGCCAATAAAATATCTATATTCACATTTGAAACTAAAAATAAAATATGTTGGCAAAGAAAAATACAAACCATATAAAAAACAAGGATACTTTATATATGGAAACCATACACAAGTATTTGCAGACACATTTATAACAAGTAATGGAAACTATCCAAAAAGAAATTATTTTATAGTAAACCCAGAAAATGTATCTATGAAATTTTTAGGCAACGTAGTAGAAATGCTTGGAGCAATTCCGATACCAGCCAATAAGGAAGCAATGAAGAATTTTTTAGATACAATAAAATTAAGAATAAAAAAAGGAAATAGTATAACAATATTTCCAGAAGCACATATTTGGCCATATTATACAAAAATAAGACCATTTAAAAATGTTTCATTTAAATATCCAGTACAATTAGATGTACCGGCATTTTGCGTAACGAATACATATCAAAGTTATGGGAAAAATAATGATAAAGTTCGTGTAATTTCATATATAGATGGCCCATTTTTCCCAGATGAAAATTGTAACACTATGAAAGAAAAACAACAAAATTTGAGAGATAAAATTTATAATCAAATGGTGGAAAGAAGCAAAATGAGTAATGTGGAAGTTATTAAGTATGTAAAAAAATAGTTCTTTAAAATCATAAAAAAGAGTAATGGTATAAAAATATAAAAAATTCAAACCTCTCCCATCTAAAAAGAGTAACGAAAAATAAATTTTTCGTTACTCTTTTTGACGGTCCCCACGACGGTTTGTTTTTTTATATTTTTATACCATTACTCTTTTTATAGTATTTACAAAATTTTTTTACACTACAAGAATCACATTTTGGCTTTCTAGCAACACAGGTATTTCTACCATGCCAAACAAATAAATGATTAATATCCTTCAAATACTCCTTTGGAAAAATCTTAAGCAAATCTTGTTCAATTTTAACCGGGTCAGACTCGTTAGAAAGACCAACTAAATTAGAAACTCTTTTAGCATGAGTATCAACTGCAATACCTTGTGGACTATTAAAAGCCTCAAGCATAACAACATTAGCAGATTTTCTACCAACACCAGCCAAGCTTTGCAAATCTTCCATATTATCAGGAACATCACCACCAAAATTTTCCAAAACTTGTTTGGCACACAACTTAATATTTTTTGCTTTATTTTTATAAAAACCACAAGGGTGAATAATTTCTTCTAATTCTTTAATATCAATATCAGCAAAATCCTGAACAGTTTTGCATCGCTCAAAAAGAGCAGGAGTAGTCTTATTTACTCTTTCATCAGTACATTGAGCGGAAAGCATTACAGCCACAACCATTTGAAAAGGCGTTTTAAAGTCTAAGCTACAAGTAGCATCAGGATATGTGTCTTTTAATATTTCAACAAATTTTATAGCATCTGATTTTCTCATAAAATTATAATCCTCCAAAATTATTATAAAGTTATATGTCAGTAAGAAAAATCTTTTAAAAACCTGTGGATAATATTTTTCTTGCTGAACTATAACATTATAAAACGAAATTCACAAAAAATCAACAAAATTTATTTGAAAAAAATAGAACCATATGATATAATCAAACAAATAAAAATGTCTCATTTGGAACCGATGTCTCAAACAGAACCGTCCCTAAAGAGACAATTTCCAAAAGGAAATGAAGGGAGAAAAAATGCCTAAATTTTTTGTAAAGCAAGAACAAATAAAAGAGAATGAAATAATTATAGTAGGACAAGACGTAAATCATATAAAAAAAGTATTAAGAGCCAAAATAGGAGACGAATTGCAAGTTTGTAATAGTCAAAATGGAGAAAACTTCCTATGTGAAATACAAGACTTAGAAAACGAAAGTATAATATGTAAAATAAAAGAAAAAATCCAAAATCGAGTAGAATCAAATATAGAAGTAACAATATTTCAAGGACTACCAAAAGCAGACAAAATGGAATTTATAATCCAGAAAGCTGTAGAACTTGGAGTATATGATATAACACCTGTAGAAATGAAAAGATGTGTTGTAAAACTAAATGAAAAAGATAAAATCAAAAAAGTAGAAAGATGGAAAAAAATATCTGAAGTTGCTGCAAAACAAAGTGGAAGAGACATCATACCACAAATAAATAATGTAACAAATATAAAAAATATATATGAATTAATTCCAAAATATGATATAGTAATAGTAGCTTATGAAAATGAAAAAAATAGAACATTAAAAGAACAACTAAAACAAATAAAAGAAATCGTCAAAACAGACAAAATCAAGATAGGAATTGTAATAGGACCAGAGGGTGGTCTAGAAGAAAATGATGTAGAGCAACTAGAAAACAACGGTGCAAAAATAGTAACATTAGGAAAGAGAATACTAAGGACAGAAACAGTAGCATTAAATGTGCTAAGCATTATTATGTATGAGTTGGAAAATTAAAAAGAAATAAAATCACAAAATCAAAATTTTTAAATATAAAGAAAAGAAAGGGAAGAATTCGTAATGAAGGAAATAAACGAAAAACATATGAAAAAAATATATTTAAATGTGCTAAAAGCAATAATTGTAATGCTTTACTTTTTTGTATTAAATGTAGCATATTCAAATGTAAGTGCAGGATATTTAGAAAAAGGAATAGAAATATGTACAATGATATTCCTATTTGTAGCAATATTTATATTCGAGGTGGCATATAAAAAAGACAATGACGACCTTGCAATACAGGGAATAGAAATACTGGTACTTGCAACATACACCTTGACAAGTCAACACATAACAAAAAAATTTGAATTTAATTTCAAAAGTTATTCTTTGGTTGCGTCATACATATTTGCGATTTATTTTATATTAAAAAGTATTGTTATTTACACAAAAGGAAGAAGAGAAATGGCAGAAGATCTTAGTGACATAAAAGAAATTGTAAAAAAAGATGAACCAGTAAAAAAAGAAGCAACAAAAAAACAACATAAAAAAAGAGAAAATGAAATTGAAATAAAAACAAATTTAGATTTAGATAATGAAGAAAAAAATGAAAATAAAGAAAAACCAAAAGTGCCAAGAAAGAGAACAACAACAAAGAAAACAACAGAGAAAAAAATAAAAACTGAAAAAACAGAAAATGAAGAAAAAACAAAAGTTCCAAGAAAGAGAACAACAACAAAGAAAACGGCAGAAGCAAAAACAAAAACAGAAAAAATAGAAAACGAAGAAAAACCAAAAACACCAAGAAAAAGAACAACTACAAAGAAAACAGCAGAATCAAAAACAAGTACAGAAAAAATAGAAAATAAAGAAAAACCAAAAACACCAAGAAAGAGAACAACAACAAAGAAAACAACAAAATCAAAAGCAGAAACAGAAAAGACAGAAAACGGAGAAAAGCCAAAAACACCAAGAAAAAGAACAACAACAAAGAAAACAACAGAATCAAAAGCAGAAACAGAAAAGACAGAAAACGGAGAAAAACCAAAAACACCAAGAAAGAGAACAACTACAAAAAAAGCAACAGCAGTAAAGAAAGAGACAGCAAATGAGGAGGAAAAATGATTAGAAGTATGACAGGCTATGGAAAACAAAGCCTAAATGTAGACGGAAGAGAATATCAAATAGAAATAAAAAGTGTAAATCACAGATATCTAGACATAAATATAAAAATGCCAAAAACACTAAGCTATCTAGAAGAAACAGTAAAAAAAGAAATCTCTGAAAAAATAAAAAGAGGAAAAGTCGACGTATTTATAACATACGAAAACAATAGTAAAGAAGGAAGAAACATAACAATAAACAAAGAACTCGCAAAACTATACATAGAACAACTAAAAGAACTAGCTGAAGAAGAAAAAATATCAAGCAACATAGAAGTAATGGAAATAGCCAAATTTCCAGACATATTAACAATAAAGGCAGACGAAGAAGACGAAAAAATAAAACAAGAAATTACGCAAGTAACAACTGAAGCAACAAACAAAATTGTAGAAATGAAAGCAATTGAAGGAGAAAAAATTGCACAAGATTTACTACAAAGAATAAGCAAAATAGAAAATAAAATAATGGAAATATCTTCAAAATCTACTGGACTTATTGAAGAATATGTAGTAAAATTAGAAAAGAGAATACAAGAAATATTAAAAACGGAAGAAATAGACAAATCAAGAATAGCACAAGAAGTTGTAATATATGCTGATAAATGTTCAATTCAAGAAGAAATAACAAGATTAAAAAGTCATATATATCAATTTAGAAATTTAATAACAAGCAATCAAAATGAAGCAATTGGAAAAAAATTAGATTTTATAATACAAGAAATGAACAGAGAAACAAACACGATAGGCTCAAAAGCAAATAATTTAGAAATAACAAATGGAGTCATAGATATAAAAACAGAAATTGAAGACATAAGAGAACAAATACAAAATATTGAATAAAAATCTATGATAGAAAAAATAATAGAAAAAAATGAGCTAAGTGAGAGAAAGGATGGAGTATTATGCAATTAGTAAACATAGGATTTGGAAACATAGTTTCAGCAGACAGAATAGTAGCAATTGTAAGCCCAGAATCAGCACCAATAAAAAGAATGGTACAAGAAGCAAAAGATGATAAAACAGCAGTAGATGCAACATGTGGAAGAAGAACAAGAGCTGTAATAATAACAGACTCAGGACATATCATATTATCAGCTGTACAACCAGAAACAGTAGCTGGTAGACTTGATAAAGATATTACAACTACTTCAGCACAATTACAAGAAGAAGACTAGTAGTTGAAAAATTACAATTTTGGCCGTATCAATTTTATTTAAAACGCGGTTTTAAAAACAAAAATTAGGAGGAAAACAAAAATGATAGTAAAACCAACAGTTACAGAATTATTAAAGAAAGCAAAAAACAGATATGAGCTAGTAATAGCTACATCAAAAAGAGCAAGACAAATTGCAATGGGAGATGAACCATTAACAAAAGTTAAAGAAGAATCTCCAGTAACACTTGCAGCAAATGAAATAGCAGAAGGAAAAGTCACAATTATAAGAGAAGGTGAAGAAATGCCAGAGGCTACATCAGAAAATAAAGAAGAAAACAAAAAACAAGAAGATGAAAAAGAAAACGAAAAAAGTACTGATGTAGAAGAAAAAGATGAAGAAATAAAATCAGAAAAAGACGAAGAAATAGAAACAGAAAAAAATGAAGAATAGTAAAGGGGAATAAAAATGCTAGTAATTTTATCAGGAGTTTCTGGTGCTGGAAAAGACACAATAAAAAAAGAGCTAATTAAAAGGATGGAAAATGTAATATCACTTCCATCTTTTACTTCTAGAGACCCAAGGCCAGGAGAAGAAGAAGGAATACAATATCATTTTATAACAAAAGAAGAATTTAAAACAAAAATAAACAATGGAGAATTTTACGAATATGACTTACATCACGAAAACTATTACGGAACATCAAAAAAATTAATGAATGAAAAAATTGAAAGTGGAAAAATAATAGTAAAAGACATAGAAGTAAATGGAACAGAAAATCTAATAAAAACATTAGGAAATGATACAAAATTAGTTACTATTTTCTTAAAGGTTGATAAAGAAGAACTAAAAAATAGACTTATAAATCGTGGAGATAATTTGTCTGAAGCAGATATGCAATTAAGACTTAATAGATTAGAATATGAAGAATCTAAAATCAACTTATATGATTATGTTATAAAAAATGATGATTTAGAAAAAACTGTTCAAATTATAATGACAATTATAGAAAATGAAAAAAGATTAGAAAATTTACAATAAATAGTTGATTTTTACAAATAAGTATGGTATTATAATGCCATACTTATTTTTTGGTATTTTATTCATAGTATTATAATCTAATATTTTTTTAATTCAAACTTATTCAGAGTTCAAAGAAATTATATCTGTATTTCATATTGTGCCTATATTAAAAATTAGTTCAAAAGGCAAAAAAATAAGGAAAGGAGGGATAATATGAGTAGTGAATTTGAAAAAATTGTATTGCAAAAATTTGACGAAATAAATGGTAAGTTAGAACATTTAGATAATAAAATTGACGCAGTAGAAGAAAACTTAAACAATAAAATTGACGCAGTAGAAGAAAACTTAAACAATAAAATTGACGCAGTAGAAGAAAGCTTAAACAATAAAATTGACGCAGTAGATGATAACTTAAATAAAAAAATAGACTATGTAGACGCTAAACAAACAGAAAGATCAGATAGTATTATGTCAAAATTAAATTACATGAGCAATAATGTAGCAAAAATACTTGAAGAACAAATAAAAATGCGTGAAGAAATGAAAGAATACATTCAAAAAAACGAAAAAGAACATAGAATGTTTGAATACGAAATAGCTAACCTAAAAAGATATGTAGTGTAATAATCAAAAATATCCTCTGATAGACTAAAACAGAGGGTATTTTTTATATTATAGGAAGAATAATGACATTAATGTCCGCTTTTGTTCTTATATTAAAATGTAAAATATTGTAAAAATGTAAAAATAATTGCAATAAAAAAACATATATGGTATAATTTGAAAAGCACAATAGAAAAATAAAGGTGGTAAAAATGAAAACAATATTAGTAGTAATATATATATTAGTATTTTTAATATTTGCCTTATGCTTATACGCAATAATGCAAATAAAATTACTAGGAATAAAAGTCAAAGACTTTTGGGACTTCATAGAAGCAAACCAAATGTTAGACAAGCTATACAGATTTGCAAAACAATACCAAGCAATGTCAGCACAAGAACAAGTAATATACTTATCAGAAGCAGAGAAAATATTCACAGCATTTGACAAAGTACCAGAAGCACTATGGGATGAAGAATACGAAAAATACAAACAGGTACTAAAAAAATATAATGATATAAAAATGTTCAGGTGGGCATCAAGTTAAAACAAATAAGACTAAATAAAATATATAAAAATATTTAGAATTATAAGAAAGAAGGAAAAACAAATGTCAGAAAATAAAGAAAAAAGAAAATTAAGTGTATTTTCAAGAATAGTAATAGCTTTGCTAATAATATTAGTATTAATTGTAGGAGTAGCATTTTTCTACGTAAAAGGAAAATTAGATAAAATACAAAAAGTAGAATTACCATCAGACAAAGACTTAGGAATAACAGAAACAACAGCAAAAAATCTAACAGGATATAGAAACATAGCAATATTTGGTGTAGACAGCAGATCAGATGATTATGGAGTAGGAAACAGAAGTGACTGCATTATAATAGCAAGTATAAACAATGACACAGGAGCAATAAAATTAATATCTGTCTATAGAGACACATATGTAAACATAGAAGGACATGGGCTAGACAAAATAACACATGCATACTCATATGGTGAAGCGCCACTTGCGGTAAAAACACTAAATACAAATTTGGACTTGAATATAAACGAATTTGTAACAGTAAACTTTGACTCAGTAGCAGAAGCAGTAGACCAATTAGGAGGAGTTCAATTAACAATAACATCAGACGAAATAAAATATATAAACGGATATATAGACGAAACATCAAAAGTAACAGGAAAAACATCAGAACACATAACAGAACCAGGAACATATACAGTAGATGGAGTGCAAGCAGTAGCATATTCTAGAATAAGATATACAGACGGTGGAGACTATAAAAGAACAGAAAGAATGAGAACAGTAATTGAAGCAATGTTCAGCAAATTAAAAACAAAAAATCTAAATGAAATAAACTCATTTGCAGACAAAATATTACCACATGTTTATACAAATATATCAGCAACAGATATAATATCAATGGTACCAAGTATGTCAAAATACAAAGTTTCGGAAAGCATAGGATGGCCATATGATACAAAAGGAAAAACAATGGATAGATGGTACGGAATACCAATTACACTAGAATCAAATGTTACACAATTACACAAAGAAGCATTTGGAGAAGAAAACTACACAGCATCAGATACGGTAAAATCAATAAGTGAAAGTATTATAAAGAAAACAGGATATACAAAATAAACGTAAAAATAAGAAAATTAAATTCTTATAACATAGAAAGCTCTATATTGACTTATAGGGCTTTTTTATAACAAAATTCAAGGAGAAACAAAATGAATTTAAACATAAAAAGAACAATATTTGCAATTTTAACAATAGCAACATGCATAATAATATTTATATTTTCAAATCAAAACGGAGAAAAATCAGGACTAACAAGTAGAGGATTTGTAAGAAAAATAGTTGAAATAACAGGAATTACAAATAATTTAAATGAAGAAGAAACTGAAAAAATAATAGAAAATTGCCAATTTGTTGTAAGAAAATTAGCACATTTTTCAATATATACAATACTAGGAATAAATACTTTAGGATTTATTAACACATATAAAAAAATAAGTTTAAGAAAACAAATAGGAATAACATTGCTTTTCGGATGCCTATATGCAATGTCAGATGAATTTCATCAAATGTTTTCAGATGGAAGAACTGCATCACCGAGAGATATGGGTATAGATACATTAGGAGTGTTATTTGGAATAGGTATCTATTTGCTAGTTAAAAAAATAATAACAACAATAAAAGAACACAAATTAGAAGTTAGAAAACAGACAATATAAATGAAAAAGCAAGTATTAGAACACAAAATAACACTAAAAGTTATATGAAAAATCTTCAAAACTATTGACAAAAAAATACAAATTTCTTATACTAGGTATAGTATAAGAAATTAAAATAAAAGGGATGGAAAATAAAATGTCTGAAAACGTTGAAATACTACACACACACACACACACACACACACACACACACACACACACACAGGTAATCTAAAGGAATATAAAATTACATATATATAATTTGAAATGGCAGGGATATTATAGTTAGCACTAAGTAATACTGATAGTGCGTATAATATTGCTGTCTGTTATTGCTGGAAAAAAGAAGAAAAGAGTAAAAAAAAGTTATAAACAATTGCTTTTTTAAGTAAAGTATTATATAATTAAACATAGAGTTGACTTATGATTTTAAATAAGCAAAATAGGGGGATTTGAAGTGGATGTAAATGGAATAAATAATTACAACATAGCATTAGAAAACGATGTTGTAAATAATGAAAGGCCAATTAATACCACAATTAGAAAAAATAATATTAAATTAAAAATAGAAAATATAGTAAAAAGAGTAGTAGATATTTGTGGTGGCTTGATAGGAACTATTGTTTTAATACCATTAACAATTATAATATACATAGCAAGAATAGTATTGCACGAAAATGATGGACCAATATTTTACGACCAGTTAAGAATTGGCAAAAATGGAAAAGTATTCAAAATGTATAAATACAGATCAATGGTAATAGGAGCAGACGAAAAATTATTCAAATATTTAGAAGAAAATGAAGAAGCAAGAATAGAGTATAAAAAATATAAAAAATTAAAAAATGATCCAAGAATCACAAAAGTAGGAAAATTTATAAGAAAGACAAGCTTAGATGAATTTCCTCAATTTATCAATGTTTTAATAGGTGATATGAGCTTAGTTGGACCTAGACCATATTTGCCAAGAGAAAAAGAGGATATGGGCGAGTATTATGATTACATAATCAAGACTAGACCAGGAATTACCGGATATTGGCAAATTGCAGGTAGAAGTGATGTTACTTTTGATGACAGATTAAAAATGGATTATGATTATATTAAAAATAAAAGCTTAAAGACAGATTTAAAGCTACTAAGTAAAACAGTTTTAAACGTAATAAAAAAAGAAGGGGCCATTTAGATATGAATATAGACATAATATGTCCATTATATAACGCAGAAAATGACATAGAAAGACTAGATAAATCTTTAAAACAACAAGAAAATGTAAAAATAAATAAAATTAGATATGTATTAACAGAGTGTAAAGACAAAACTGAAGAAAAATTAAAAAAACTAAATATAGAATATAAAAAAATAAAAAAAGAAGACTTTTCTCATAGCTTAACTAGAGAAAAAGAAGCATTTGAAAGTGATTCCGACATTGTAGTATTTGTTACTCAAGATGTAATAATAGAAAAAAAAGATTGGTTATTTAATCTTACTAAAAACATAATTTCTGGAGAAGTTGATGCTTGTTATAGTAGACAAATATGTACCAATAACACAATTGAAAAATATACAAGGGAATGCAACTATCCTAAAGAATCAAAAATAGTATCAAAAGAGGATATTGAAAAATTAGGATTAAAAACATTTTTCTTTTCAGACGCATCATCTGCAATAAAAAGAGAAACGTTTGTGAAACTAAAGGGATATGATCATAAAAATTTAATTATTAGTGAAGATATGTATATTGCATACAAGCTTATAACTAATGGATATAAAATAAAATATTGTGCAGATTCAGAAGTAATACATTCACATGTATTTACTTTAAAACAGTACTATAATAGATATAAAGATACAGGGAAATTTTTTAAAGAAAACAGTTATTTAAATAATTATAAAGTAAATCAAGCAGGTGGAAATATGGCAAAATATATTTTGAAAAGAGCTTGGCAAGAAAAAAATTTGGGTGTACTAGTAAAATATATTCCTAATATGGCTGCTAGATTTATTGGAATGAAAGTCGGAAAAATCACGAAATAAAGGGGTATACAATGAATGTAAAAACAGTAGTTATTGTAAATGACTTTAATTATACACAAGGCGGAGCAAGCAAAGTTGCAATAGACACAGCTAGAATTTTAAAAGAAGAAAATATAAATGTTATATTTTTTTCTGCCGTTAATAAAGAAAATGAAAAAATAGACGGAGTAAAATATATTTCAACAAATCAAAATGAAGCGCTAAAAGAAAAAAATAAAATAAAAGGGGCTTTTAATGGAATATATAATTTTAAAGCTAGAAAAGAATTCAAAAAATTATTAAATACATTAGATAAAGACACAACAATAATACATGTTCACGGGTGGACAAAAGCATTATCTAGTAGTGTTTTTGATATTGCTTTTAAAATGAAGTTCAAAGTAGTACTAACATTACATGATTATTTTACAGCTTGTCCAAATGGAGGATATTTTAATTATAAACAAAATGAAATATGCCATTTAAAACCTTTATCTTGGAAATGTATCAAGTGTAATTGTGATTCAAGAAACTATGGATTTAAATTATATAGAGTTGTCAGACAATTTGTACAAAATAAAATTGTAAAACTTAATGATAGATTAGAAAATGTAATTACAATATCAGAATTTAGTGAAAAAATATTAAAACCTACTTTAGGAAAAAATACTAAAATTACAAGAATATATAATCCAATAGATATAGATGAAAATGCCGAAAAAGTTGATCCTAGTAAAAATGAATATTATTTATATGTGGGTAGAATTTCTAAGGAAAAAGGCGTAGATTTATTTTGTCAGGCAATAACAGAATTGGGATTAAAAGGGATTGCTGTTGGAGATGGTGACGAAAAGAAAAAATTAGAAAAACAATATCCTAATATTGAATTCGTTGGATGGAAAAATAAAGATGAGGTTAAACAATATATGAAAGGAGCAAGAGCTTTGATTTTTCCAAGTAGATGGTATGAAACGGCAGGATTAACAGTTTTAGAAGCTATGCAATATCGGTATTGTCCCTTTAGTTTCAAACAATTGCACTACAAAAGAATATGTGCAAGAAAATGAAGAATTAATTTTTAATGAAAAAAATTTAAAAGATAAAATAAAATTATTAAATGAAAATAATAGCATTTTAGAAGAATACAGTAAAAGACTATTTGATTATTTTAAAAAAAAATGGCGAACTAAAAAATATTCTGAACAGCTTATAAATAGTTATAATAAAATGCTATAGAAGAGGAAAGTATGATTAGTTTAAAAATAAGTGGTAGAGCTGGAAATCAATTTTTTCAATATGCTTTCGTAAAATTATATATGGACAAATACAATATTAAAGAAACATTAAACATATCATTTGAACATTTAGAAAAGCATAAAACAGACAATAATACATTTAAAAACATATTGAACGAGTTTAATACAGATGAATTCAATATTATTGAAAAAGTAAAATTAACTAAAAAACAAAAAATAATTGATATAATATATAAAATTATAAATAAAATGATAATTTTTAAAGCTAAAATACAAAAAAGGTCTTTAAGAAAAAAGGATTATATATTTATAGTAAAAAAATTACAAAAAATCATGAATAAAAATGGACTATACTATTATATACCAGAAATGAAAGATTTTTATACTAGTAAAAATAAAAATATAATATTTTACGGAAGTTTTGAAAATAGTAAGTATTATAATGAATATAAGGATAAAATAAGAAAAATATATACTCCTAAAAATAACAAAATAGAAAAGAATGAAGAATTATATAGAATTATAGAAAACAATGAATCTGTATGTGTTACAATAAGAAGAGGGGATTTTTTAAAACCGGAATTTAAAAAGAAATTTTATATATGTGACTCAGAATATTTTATTAAAGGTATTAATAGAATGAATAAATTAATTAAAAATCCGAAATATATAGTTTTTTCAGATGATATTGAATGGTGCAAAAACAATATAAAATTTCCAGAAGGTACAATGTTTGAAAGTGGTAAAGATCCGATATGGGAAAAAATAAGATTAATGTACTCATGCAAACATTTCATAATTTCAAATAGCACATTTAGTTGGTGGGCACAGTTTTTATCAGAAAATAGAGAAAAAATTGTAATAGCTCCAGAAAAATGGAATAACTTTGAATATTGTGACTTGATATATGATAATAAGTGGAACATAATATAGAGAAAGAAGATGAGAAAATGAAACCTATAATATCAATTGTAATGAGTACATATAACGAAACAGTAGATGAATTAAAAAAATCTATTGAGTCTATGTTAACACAAACTTTTAAAAATTTTGAGTTTATTATAGTATTAGATAATCCACAGAACAATGAACATAAAAAAGTTATCAATGAATATTTAAGTAAAGATGAAAGAATAATTTTTTTGGTAAATGAAAAAAATATAGGATTGGCTGCTTCACTAAATAAAGGAATAGATAAATCTAAGGGAGATTATATTGCAAGAATGGATGCAGATGATATTTCAATGCCAAATAGATTAGAAAGGGAATATAATTATTTAAAAGATAATCCGGATATTCATATTGTTTCAACAAACAAAATTGATATTAATGAAAATGATGATATAATAAATATTCCATCTCATTTACCTACTAAAAATTGTCAGATAAAAAAAATATTAAAAATAACATCAATAATAACTCATTCTGCAGCGATGTTTAAAAAGAATGATATAGAAAAAATTGGAAAATATAGATTATTTCCAGCATCTCAAGATTACGATTTATGGCTTAGAGCTAGTTATTATAAATTAAATTTTGGTATTATTGATGAGCAATTAATTAAGTACAGAATTCGAAAAAATAATATTTCAAATACAAATCCGTTAAAACAGTATTTGCTAAAAGAGTACATTCAGAAATTATATAAGCAAAGGCTTAAAAAAGGAATTGATGAATTTTCATTAGATAATTTACAAAGATATCTAGTAGATAATAAAGCATTTGACAAAAATGAAATAGAAAAATATAAATTGGGAATACGGATATATTGATGAGACAAAAAAATATTTTAAACAAAAAAAAATGATAAAAGCTTTAAGTTATTCTTTAAAAGCAGTTTTTACTCATAAAAAGATTAAATATGTTCTATATAGTTATATAGTGAGTTATTTACTAAAGGTAAGGGGGATAAAATGTTTGCAATAATTTTTACTATTTTGATTATTATATTTTTATTGATAAATTTTAAAGTATATAAAAATATAATAAATTATTTAAATATTTTTTTAATTACGTATTATTTAATTATACTATTATCAAATAGTGGAATTTATGGATTTTCTATTCCTTCAGAAAAAACAAATGTATATTTATTAATAGCACTGATATCGTTAGAATTTTTCTCGCTTTTATTTATGAGAATAAAATTAAATGTTAAAGAATTAAATAAAAAAGAAATTTTAAATGAAAAAAGATTATTATTTATTTCTATTGTAGTCACGATTTTAATGATTCCAACTACTATTGAAGGAATAAAGATATTAAGCCAACAAGGATTTACAGCTGTACGTGGTGCTGCATTTTCAGATGATATATATTCTTCATATACTAAAATATTTTTAGCTTATATTTTAGTACCATTAAATAAAGTGATATATATTTATTCATTGCTAGATTATGCTAAAAATAAAAAAATAAAATTACCACTTATTCTTAGTGTAGTGAATGTATTTCAAATAGTTGCTACACTTGGTGGAAGATCTGTTCTATTAGATTTTATTATAATATCAGTTGTAATTGTATTTGAAAAATATAATAGGAAAATTTTTGAAATTTTTAAGAAAAATAAAAAAATAATAGTAATTTCTGCATTGTTATTAATTATGATGTTTGCAGTTACTAATGATAGAAGCTTAGATGATAAGAAAGGTGTTATTTTTAATTTATATTCATATTATGTAGGAAGTATTCATTTATTTGATATACATTTACAAAATCCTGAAATTTCTCTTTTAGATGGAGAACATTTGCTATATGGAAAGGGAATATTTAATCCTTTATTAGATATATCTAAGATTGCTTTAAAAACGATTGGAATTAATACAGACATGGTGACTGGAGCAGAAATAATAAATAAGCAAGTGCAGCAGTATATTACAGTAAAAAATGGATTAAAGATGAATAACAATGTTACATTTTTATATGTATGTATACGTGATTTTGATATATATGGATTGATAATAGGACCGGCTTATATAGCTTTATGGTTTTCAGTAATATATAAATTATATATTAAGAAAAAATGCATAAAAACAGATGCATTATATTTTTACTTAGTGTCTATTTTACCATATTTTGTATTTGAATTTTATATTAATAAGACTACATTTTTATTAACAATTATATTTATAATTTTAATTTATAATTTTGTATATACGAGAAAGGAAAAAAAAAATGAAAAACAATTATATTTACAAGATAATAGAAGCCTTGAATAACAGAAACTTTTTAAAATGGGTACCAGATAAAATTATATTAAAATGTATTTATAGAGAACATTTTAATAAAGATTTAAATTTTAAAAATGTAAATACTTTTAATGAAAAATTGCAATGGCTAAAATTGAACGATAGAAAAGATATATATACAACAATGGTAGATAAATATGAAGTTAAAAAATATGTCGCTAATATTATAGGAGAAAAATATATAATACCAACATTGGGAATATATAATTCATTTAATGAAATAGACTTTGAAAAATTACCTCAAAAGTTTGTTATAAAATGTACTCATGATTCAGGAAGCACAATTGTATGTAAAAATAAAAAGAAATTTGATATCCAAGATGCAAAAAAGAAAATAAACAAAGCTTTAAAAAACAACTATTATTATGGAGGAAGAGAATGGCCATACAAAAATGTAGCACATAAAATTTTGATAGAAAAATATATTATTGATGACAGGTTAGGAGAATTAAGAGATTATAAAATTTTTTGTTTTAATGGAAAGGTTAAATTTTTTAAAATTGATTTTGACAGATTTTCACATCATAAAGCAAATTATTATGATAGAGAATTAAATTTATTAGATTTTGGGGAAGAAGTATATCCACCTGATGCTAATAAAAATATAATGATACCAAAAGAAATTTATAAAATGTTTGAATTAGCTGAAGCATTAGCAAAGGAATTAAAATTTGCTAGAATCGATTTCTATTTTACAAATGAACAAATATATTTTGGAGAGATAACTTTTTATCCTGCTTCTGGTTTTGGAAAATTTATTCCAGAAATTTGGGATGAAAAGTTAGGAAAAATGATAGAATTATAGGAGGATTTTTATGGAAATTATTATTGCAAGTGATTTAGCCCCTACAAAAACAAATTCACATATTTTTCAAACTGATGAGATATTAAAAAAAATTGATAAAAATTTTAAAAATGAGTGGTTTAATGCAGATTTTAGAATATTAAATTTAGAAACAGTACTGGGAAAAAAAGAAAATTTAAAGCCAATAAATAAAGCTGGACCCAATATTATAGCAGATTCAAAGTGCATTTATGGTATAAAAAAATTAAATCCAGATTTGGTTCTACTATCTAATAACCACATATTAGATTATGGAGAGAAGGGCCTAAATAATACTTTAAAAATATTAAATGAAAATAACATAAATTATACAGGTATTATTAATTCAATAAATGAAGAATATAATGGATATATTTTTGAAATAGAAAATATAAAATTTGGTATTTATAATGTTTGCGAAAATGAGTTTTCAGTTGCGACTTCAAAATCAAAGGGAGCAAATCCTCTTATTGAATCAAAGGTATATTTAGAAATTCAAAAGTTAAAAAAGACAGTAGACTATTTAATAGTTGTTTTTCATGGAGGAAAAGAATTTTATAGATACCCTACACCAAATTTACAAAGAATTTGTAGAAGTTTTGTTGACTTTGGAGCAGATGCTGTGATAGTTCAACATACTCATTGCATTGGTTCAGAAGAAATATATAAAGATAAAACTATTTTATATGGACAGGGGAATTTTATATTTTATAATGATGAATATGTTAACGATACGAGTGTATTAGATACTGCTTTATTAGTGAAAATAATTATTGAAGATAAAAAATTAAAAATAAAGTATATTCCAATTGAAAGATGCGAAGGCTTAGTAAAGATTTCTGATAATAAAAGTATAATTAAAGAATTTGAGAATAGATCAAATGATATTAAAAAAGAAAATTTTATTAATAAAAACTATGAAGAATTTGCAAAAGAAATGTTAAATACATATTTAAAAGTATTTGACAGGAAAAAGATTATTAATAGATTAATAAATAAATTTTTTATTCATCATTTTTATGAAAAAATATATAAAAACGATGATTATATTGGCATTTCAAATATAATAGAATGTGAAGCACATAGAGAATTATTGATAACAGGATTAAAGGCAAAAATAAAAGAATTGGAGAAAAAAAATGAAATATAATTTTTTAATAATAAAAAAAAATTCTAAAGATGTTTTCTTTAAAAATATAGAAAATCATTATATTATGAGTTATTATAAAGTAGACACAAGAAATTTGATATTTAGAATATTAACTAAAATAAAAAGTCCATTTATAAACCTATTATTTTCTTCTAATTGGAAAAAAATTATAAAGGAAAATAAAGCTAATGCAATAATAATGTTTGATAATGGTTTTAGTGAAATGGTGCCTAAATATATAAAAAATAAAAATAAAGAAATAAAAACAATTTTGTGGTTTTGGAATCCAATAAATGAACTTAGCAAAAAATATTTGCATTGTAAATACTTAGATGAAATATGGTCATTTGATTTAGAAGAAGTAAAGAAATATAATATGAAATATAATACACAATTTTTTACTAAAAAGATTAAAAAAAATAAAAAGAAAATTTGTAATGAAATTTTATATTTGGGAAATGCAAAAAACAGAAAAAAAGAAATAATATCTTTAAAAAATAAAATAGAAAAACTAGGTTTACAGACAAATTTTATTATTATAGAAGACAAAAAAGACTATATGTCATATGATAAATATTTAGAATTGTTATCGGAAAGCAATTGCATATTAGATTACAATGAAAAAGGACAATCTGGACTAACATTAAGACCAATGGAAGCATTATTTTTAGAAAAAAAATTAATAACAAATAATAAAGATATAAAAAATTATGATTTTTATAATCCTAGTAATATTTTTATATTAGGTGAAAATAATATTGAGGATATAAAAGAATTTATAAACAAACCATATGAAAAAGTAGAACAAAAAATCATAGATTATTATGATTTTGAACAATGGCTAAGTAGATTTGAGGTACAAGATAAATGAGCTTTAAAAAAGGAATAATGTATGTATTTATATCAAATATAATCAATTTAATAATTAGTTTATTTACAGGTTTTGTATTACCAAAACTATTATCAATTGAAAGCTATGCAAATATAAAACTATTTCAATTATATATTACATATATTGGAATTTTACATTTAGGGTTTGCAGATGGCATGTATTTAAAAAATGGAGGAAAAAGCATAAAGGAAATTAGTTCTAAAGAAGTATTAAACGAATTTAAAACATTCAAAATATTTCAATTTATAATTACTATAATAGCTGCAACATTATCAATAGTATTAAAAAATAAAATATTGCTATTTTGTTCTATAGTGATATTACCTATAAATGTTGGAAACTATATAAGAAACCTATATCAAGCAATAGGAGAATTCAAAAGATATTCTGGATTTACTAATATAAACACAATTTTAATATTTGCAATAAATGTAATTTTACTTTTAATTATAAAAACAGATAATTATTATACTTATATTATATCATACATAGTAGTATATTTTATTTATTGGTTAATAATAGAAAATGAAAACAGAAAACTATTTAAAAAAGAAAAAACAGAGCCGAACATAAAATATTTCAAAGAAGACATAAAATCAGGATTCTTTTTAATGATAGGAAATTTTTGTAATGTAATTTTTACAAGTATAGATAGAATATTTGTACAAAACTTATTAGGAACAATAAAATTTGCATTTTATTCATTTGCAGTTAGTGTAGAAAATTTAATGAATGTTTTTATAACACCTATAAGTACAGTAATGTATAATTATTTATGTAATAATAGAGAAATAGAAAAAGTAATAAAAATAAAAAGACTAATTTTACTTTTTTCAGTCTTTATGATAAGTATTGTATTTGGGGCAAAATTTGTAATTAATACATGGATATCAAAATATAACGATTCTGCAATTGTAATGATATTGTTATTTGCTGCTCAATATGCTTCAATAATAATAAGATGTATGCATGTGAATTTATACAAAGCTGAAAAAAAACAAAATAGATACTTTGTAATAATGATTTTTATTGTAGTATTATCAGTAATATTGAATGTGATATTATATAATATAAATAAATCAATAGAGTCAATTGCTTTTGCAACTTTAATAACTAATATTATATGGTTTATTGTTGGAGAAATAGATTTTAAAAAGTATAGATTAAAAATGAAAGATTACATATATATGATTACATTATTATTGTTATTTATAATATGTGGTATATTTGTTAATTCAATATTAGGATTTATTATATATATAATAAGTGCTATATTATTAAGTATAATATTATTAAGGGAAACATTCATATATTTTTTAAGTCAAATATCAATATATGCAAAAAAATATTTAAATAAAATAAAAGGGGCAAACTAAAATGAAAATTTATTTTATAACTGGAGCAGCTGGCTTCATAGGTTCAAACCTAGCAAAAAAAATATTAAAAGAAAATAAAGACATATTAGTAATAGGACTAGATAGCGTAAACGATTACTATGATGTAAAATTAAAAGAATACAGACTGAAAGAACTAGAGCAATATCCAAATTTTAAATTTATAAAAGGAAACTTAGCAGACAAAGAACTAATAAACAAAATATTTGAAGAATACAAGCCAGAAATAGTAGTAAATTTAGCTGCACAAGCAGGAGTAAGATATAGTATTACAAATCCAGATGCATATATAGAATCAAACCTAATAGGATTTTACAACATATTAGAAGCATGTAGACACAATCCAGTTAAACATCTGGTGTATGCATCAAGTTCATCAGTATATGGTTCAAATAAGAAAGTACCATATTCAACAGATGATAAGGTGGACAACCCTGTATCATTATACGCAGCGACTAAAAAGTCAAACGAATTATTAGCACATAGTTATTCAAAATTATATAATATACCATCAACAGGATTAAGATTTTTTACAGTATATGGTCCAGCTGGAAGGCCAGATATGGCATATTTTGGATTTACAAATAAATTATTAGCTGGAGAAACAATAAAAATATTTAATTACGGAAATTGTAAAAGAGATTTTACATATATAGATGATATAGTTGAAGGTGTTTGGAGAGTTATGAATAAAGCTCCGGAAAAGAAAAACGGAGAAGATGGACTTCCAATACCACCTTACAAAATTTATAATATTGGAAATAGTCACCCTGAAAACTTATTAGATTTTGTAAATATTTTACAGGAAGAATTAATAAGGGCAGGAGTATTACCGAAAGATTACGATTTTGAAGCTCATAAAGAATTAGTTGCAATGCAACCTGGTGATGTACCAATAACATATGCAGATACAACACCATTAGAAAAAGAATTTGGATTTAAACCCAATACGCCATTAAGAGAAGGATTAAGAAAATTTGCCGAATGGTATAAAGAATTTTATATGTAGGAGATGAATTAATATGAAAATTGCAGTAGCAGGAACTGGATATGTAGGATTAGTAGCAGGAGTATGTTTTGCAGAAAAAGGACACAATGTAATATGTGTAGATGTGGATGAAAATAAAGTAAAATTGATGAAATCAGGTAAATCACCAATTTATGAAGAAGGATTAGAGGAATTATTAGACAAAAATTATAAAGAAGGAAGACTAGATTTTACAACAGATTATAAAATGGCATATAGAGATGCTGATGCAATATTTATAGGAGTAGGAACACCAGAACAACCGGATGGTTCTGCAAATTTAAGTTATGTTGCTACTGTATCAAGACAAATAGCAGAAACTGTAGAAAAAGACTGCCTTGTAGTTGTAAAATCAACAGTTCCAATTGGAACAAACGATAAAGTAGAGCAATTTATAAAAGATTCTCTTGTACATGATGTTAAAATTGAAGTAGCAAGTAATCCTGAATTTTTAGCACAAGGACATGCGGTAAGAGATACATTACATGCAAAAAGAATTGTAATAGGAACAGAAAGTAAAGAAGCAGAAATAATTTTGAAAAAAATATATGAACCATTTGAATTACCAATTGTATCAGTAAATAGAAGAAGTGCAGAAATGATTAAATATGCATCAAATGACTTTTTAGCATTAAAAATATCATATATGAATGATATAGCAAATTTATGTGAGCTAGTAGGTGCAGATATTGAAGATGTTGCAAAAGGAATGTCTTATGATGACAGAATTGGAGCTAGTTTCTTACATGCCGGAATTGGTTATGGTGGAAGTTGCTTCCCAAAAGATACAAAGGCTTTAAAATATCTAGCAAAGCAACATGGATATAGATTAAGGACAGTTGAAGCTGCAGTGGATGTAAATGCAGAACAAAAAACAAAATTATTTAAAAAAGCTTCAGAAAGAATGATAACTTTTAAAGGATTAAAAGTTGCAATTTTAGGATTAACATTTAAAGCAGGAACAGATGATTTAAGAGAAGCACCATCAAAGGATAATGTTAAATTATTATTAGAATGTGGAGCAGATAATATATATGCATATGATCCAGTTGGAAAAGAAAACTTCAAAAAATTATACCCAAATGAAATAAATTATGTGGAAACTCCAGAGGATGCTTTAAAAGATGCTAATATCTGTTTTATATTTACTGAATGGGGAGAAATAAAGGCTGTAAAACCTGAAGAATATAAAAAATTAATGAAAACACCATTGGTTTATGATGGAAGAAATATTTATGATGTTAATGATATGAAAAATGCTGGAATTGAATATTATTCAATAGGAAGATAATAATAATACCGAAAGGAGAATATGAATTGTTTAAATATATTAAAATAATTCATATAAAATTGATATGAAATATTATTATCTAATAGTAGGCTCAGGCCTATTTGGTTCAATATTTGCTTATGAGGCAAACAAAAAAGGAAAAAATGTTTAGTAATAGACAAGCGTTCACACATAGGTGGAAATATCTATACAGAAAATATAGATGGAATAAATGTACATAAATACGGAGCACACATATTCCATACAAGCAATAAAGAAATATGGGACTATATACAACAATTTGCAGAATTTAATAGATATACAAATTCACCAGTAGCAAGATATAAAGATGAATTATACAATTTGCCATTTAACCTAAATACATTTTCACGTATGTTTAACTTAATAATACCTCAAGATATAGAGAAAAAACTTGAAGAAGAAAGAAAAGAAGGATTAGAAAAATTAAATGGAAAAGAACCATCTAATCTAGAAGAACAAGCTATATCTTTAGTTGGAACAACAGTATATGAGAAATTAATAAAAGGTTATACAGAAAAACAATGGGGTATGCCTTGTACAGAATTACCATCATTCATTATTAAAAGATTACCAGTAAGAATGATTTATGACAATAATTATTTTAATGATAAATATCAAGGGATTCCAATAGGTGGATATACACAAATAATTGAAAAAATGTTAGATGGAATAGATGTAAAACTAAATTATGATTTTTTTGAACATAAAGATGAATTAGAAAATATAGCAGAAAAAATAGTATTTACAGGACAAATTGATAAATATTATGATTACAAATTTGGCCAACTTGAATATAGAAGTGTAAGATTTGAAACAGAAGAATTAGATATAGATAATTATCAAGGAAATGCAGTTGTAAATTATACAGATAGAGAAGTACCATATACTAGAATAATAGAACATAAACATTTTGAACAAGGAAAACAACTAGGAAATGAAGTAACAGAAGGACCATCTGTTGGAAAACCAATTATTTCTAAAGAATATTCAGATAAATGGGATGCTTCAAAAGAACCATATTATCCAATAAATAATGAAAGAAATAATAAACTTTACGCAAAATATGAAAATTTAGCAAAAGAAGATAATAAAGTTATTTTTGGTGGAAGACTAGGTCAATATAAATATTATGATATGGATAAGGTAATATTAGAAGCATTAAAATGTGTAAATGAAGAATTAAAATAAAATTAAGGAGGCTTTCAACTTGAAACGTACCTTATTTAGAATAACAATGTTAGTAATGCTAGGACTAACATTTATATCAATCTTCAACTTCTCAAACCAAGATGGACAAGCATCAAGTGGACTAAGCAGAAAAGTAGCAAGAAAAATAGTAGATGTATTTCCATACACAAAAAATTTAAGTGAGAAAACAAAAAATAAAATAGTAGAAAAATCACAGCCTATAATAAGAAAAGGAGCTCATCTATCAATATACACACTAGTAGGAATATTTATAATGAGTTTCTTAAGTACATATAGACTTCATTTGAAATACAAATTTTTAATAAGCTTATTGGTGGGTTTAATTTATGCAGTATCAGACGAAATACATCAAAATTTTATACCAGGTAGAACAGCATCTATTAGAGATGTTTGTATAGATACCAGTGGAGTATTTTTAGGGATTATAATTGTTCTTATTATAATTTCTGTTTATAAAGCTTTAACTGAAAAGAAAAAATACACTTATTAAATGCAAAAAAATATGCATATATTAGTGTATTTTTTTGTTTAAAGAATTTAATAAAAAATGTGAAATATATAATAAAAGTAGAAAAATGAGAGATAAATATTGACATTTGTTAAATATATGATATAATTTAATTACCTTTTAGGTAATTAACAAAAAGAGGTGAAAACTTGGAAATACAATTTGAAAATCAAAAAGTACAAAAGAGTATGAGCGATATGAAAGAACTTACTGCAAAAATAGGCTTATCAATGGCAAAAACTGTAAAACAAAGATATAATCAATTAGAAGCATGTGAAAATTTTGAACAATACATGAAAACAGGTTTGGGAGTACCTCATCCGCTCAATAGTAATTTGAAACAATGTTATGCAATAAGAATAACCGGAAACTATAGATTAGTAGTTGAGCCAGAAAATTTGGGAAGTAAAAAAATTATTATTAAAGGAGTGTTAGATTATCATGGAACCAAAAATGAATGGATTATCCCTTGAATTTATAATACATCCGGGTGAAACATTAAAGGAAGTACTAGAAGATAAAAATATGCTACAAGAGGAACTAGCTGAAAGAACAGGATTTTCACCAAAACATATAAGCGAAGTTGTAAATGGAAAAAAGGGAATATCACCTAAATTAGCCAAAAGCTTAGAATATGTTTTTGGAATTCCTGCAACTTTTTGGATTAATTTACAAGGAATATACGATAAGGAAATAATAGAATTTGAGGAAAAAAACAACATATCAAAAAGTGAATTTGAAATAGCAAAAGAAATAAGACCAGTATTAGAATATGCAGTAAAATTAAAGTTAATAGACAAAATTTCAAATGATGTAGAAAGTGTATTAGTATCTAGAAATATATGTGGAGTACAAAATCTAACATATATGGAAAAAATATTAAGCAGTCAAGTAGCATACAGGACATCTACAAAACAAAAAGTAAATCAATATATATTATATACATGGCAGAGAGTATGCGAATTATTAGCAAAAAAAGAAAGTAATACCAATTATTATAACAAAACATTGTTAATTAACAATTTGGAAAACATTAAAAAATTAATGTTTGAAGAAAATCCAAATGAGATGATAAAAAAGTTAAAAGGTATTTTTAATGAATGTGGAATAACATTTGAATTAGTAAAACATTTTACAGGGGCACCAGTACAAGGATTTATAGAAAAAAAAGAAAATAGAATGATTTTATGTATGACAATAAGACAATCTTATGCTGATATTTTTTGGTTTACATTATTTCATGAAATTGGACACATTTTGAATGGTGATATAGAATATAACAAAATTGATTATTATGTGGAAAATGAAGAGAGAGAAAATGATGCAGATGAATTTGCAAAAAATATTTTAATTAACAAAGACGATTATAATATTTATATAAATAAGGCAGATTTTTCAAAAGAAAGTATAATAGAATTTTCGAAAGTTCAAAAAGTTCGACCATATATTGTTGTTGGAAGACTACAAAAAGATAAAAAAATTGAATATAGTCAATACAGTGATTTAAAAGTAAGATATAAATATAAACAATAATTTTAATAAAAGCAAAAACTAGTTATAGAAAAATCTATAATTAGTTTTTTTCTATATTTAAAAACAAAAAAGTGAAAATCTCCTAAAATTTGACAAATCTCCCATAAAGGTATATTATAACTACAACAAAAATAAAAAAGGGGAAATGAAAAATGAATAAAAAAGGAAGCAAAATAGCAATATGGGGAATTGGCATAATACTATTAATAGCAATTATAAATGCACTAACATCAAATAAAAATAACACCAATAATATAGCAGAAGCAAATACAACAATAAATGCAACAAGAAATAGTGCATATAACTCAAGCATAGCTAACACAACAAATTCAAAAAATGAAACTAACACAAACAATACAACAAACACCGAAAATAACGTAAGCCAAAGTACAACACAAGAAGAAAATAATAATCAAAATCAAGCAGACACTCAAGGCACAAATAAAAGACAATAAGCGCAGGCAGTTACAAACAGTAAAAATACAAATCCACAAAGTAGTAACACAGGAACAACCACAACAAAAAGCAGTACATCTACATCAAAAAGTAGGACTTCGACAACAACAAAGAAAAAAGTTAATACATCGACTGCACCAGCATCAAACGATAATAGTAGAACAGTATATGTAACACCAACAGGAAAAAGATATCATTATATATCAACTTGTGGTGGAAAAAATTCAACTGCATCAACTTTAAATAAAGCAAAAGCAAGAGGCTTAACTCCTTGCCAAAAGTGTGCACAATAATATAAAAAGCGTACCATGGTTATAAAGAAGGCTGAAAGTCAATAGTTGGAGTGGAAAACTTTGAAAGTTTTCTGCTCCAATATTTTTATGCATTTTAAAATTATATCATCAAAATATCTACAATATATAATTTTTACTATAGTTAAAAACAAATCTGCAAATTAGTAAATTAATGTAATATATATTGCAATAAGATGCATTAATAGATAGCTATTTAATATTTAAAGCAAATAGATATGATATCAAAGGAAAGGAATTTTTGAAAACTCAACAAAAATACTATGCAATTGATATAGGATTAAGTTTTTTTCTTTTGATAAAAAAATTAAGTTATTTTTACATCAAATATTGACAACTATCAATTGATAGTTTATAATAAGTACATAGGGGGCAATAATAGAAGATATAAAGGGGTTATAAATATGTCTAATGGATATATATTAAACAAGGGAGCAGTCCAAATATTTTTGTCAGAATTAAAATATATTCTTGATAAAAAAGATTCAGAATTGATAATAATAGAAAGAAATGATAAAAAAGAACGGATATAATTTATCAGATTGTAGAGCAGAATTAGGAATAGATAATAATGACATTAAAGAATATTTAAAAAAATTAACTTTACAAAATTATATTGAAACCTGTGATGATGAAAGAAATAAAAAAACTAAAGCTTATTATATTTTTGGAATAAATATTAAAAATAAGGATATATATATTAAGATAAAAATACAAAGTTATGATAGAAAAATAGTATTGTGTATGTCATTTCATTATGCTGAATATAAATTAGAATTTCCATATAAATAAGGAGGGGAACATATGGAAAATAAAATAAAAATATTGAGTAAAACAAAAATGTTTTGTTCTATATGTGAAAAAGTGCATGAAGTTGATTTAATAGAAAAAGAAAAAGAAACCATAGTTAAAGGAAAGAAAATTATATATAAGGAAAAATTTTATAGATGCAATAAATATAAAGATCAAAATACTTTTCAAAATGAAAAATTATGGAATGAAGGACTAACAAACTGCCTAGATTCATATAGAAAACAAGAAGAATTATTAACATCAAATGAGATAAAGCAAATAAGAAACAAATATAAAATAACACAACTAGAAATGGCAAAACTACTTGGTGTAGGAGATGTAACAGTAACAAGATATGAAACAAAACAAATACAAGACGAAGCACATGATAAAATAATGAAATTAATAGATGAAAATGCATTGGTGGCATTAGAATACTTAGAATGTAACAAAGAAAAATTTAAAAACGGTGAAAGATATGAAACAATAGAAAATAACATAAAAACAGTAATATTTAAAGAAACATTAAATTATTTAAATGAGCAAGAAATAGAAGCAAAATATGTAAATTATATAGAGAAAAATATTAAAAATGGAAATGTATCATTAGAGTTAAATAAAACCGAAACAATAATAAATTATATTGCTCTATGTTATCCTCGTTTATATAAAGTAAAATTAATGAAATTATTGTGGTATATAGATGCAATTGCATATAAAGAAAATGAAAAAAGTTTAACAGGATTAGTATACACACATCAAAAGATGGGAGCATTACCAATTGCATGTGACGAACTTTTAAAATTGCCATCAATTAAAGTAGAAGAAGAAATAATAGATGAAGAAAACTACTCTGTATGTTATCACATATTACCAAATGAAAATTATAAGCCAAAAGTTCATTTGACAGACAAGGAAAGGGAGATTTGTGATAGAGTAATTAATAAATTTAAGAATTTTACAACAAAGGAACTTGTTGATTATATGCATAAAGAAAAAGCATATACAGAAACAAAACCAAATGAAATTATTGATTTTAGTTATGCAAAATTTGTAAATATAAAATAAAAAAGCTTAAGACATGTTAAAGTCTTGAGTTTTTTTGAATTCTATAAAAAAATATTTGTTACATTACAAAATTGACAAATCGTTAGTAATGTTATATTATAAGGATAACAAAAAATTAAAAAAGAAGAAAAAATATGGGAATAGAAAAAATAAAAATAGAAAATTACAAATCAATAAAAAAATGTGAATTAAATTTTAGCCAATTAAATGCATTAATAGGAGAAAATGGCTGTGGAAAAACCAATATTATTTCTGCTATAAAATATTTTTATAGTAACCTTATATCAGAAAATAATGATGAAGAAATATTTGACAAAAACAATTCATTTAATAATACTGTAAAAATAAAGATTCAATATAATTGCAAAGAACTAAGAAAAATAATATCAAACAAAATAAGAAATGAATTATTTACTGAAGATACAGGAAAAGAAAAACAAAATGTAGAATATTATTCTAAAATATACAGTTTAATTGACAAAGATAAAATAGAATTGCAATTAACAAAAATAAAAAATCAGCCAATAAAATGGAATATAGAACCAAGAGCAAATAGAGAAATTATATATAATATTTTTCCAATATACACAATAGATGCAAAAAACATTAATGTAGAAAGTTGGAACTTAATATGGAAAGAAATAGGAGACCTTATAAAGATAGAAAATAGTGTTGCAACAAATTTTCAGCAGCAAATTGTTGAAATACTTGAAGAAAGTCAAGATAAAAAAATAGCTAGAAGATTTTCAGAACTTGAAAAAGTATTACAAGATTCAGAAATACAAATAAAAAAATATACACAAAGGGAATATGCAACTGCAATAACTAAAATGTATTATAATGGTGAAAAATTTGAGATATCAGAACACAAACCAGATTATTATTCGGAAGGGACAAATTCATTTAATTATATAAATACATTAATAAATATTGTAAATGCAATAAGAAAGAAAAAAATAAAATTTCCAACAATAATAATAGATGAACCTGAAATAAGTTTGCACCATAAATATATAGATAAGATTTCAGAAAATATAATTGATAAATCTAAAAAAATTCAATTCTTATTGGCAACACATTCATCAAGAATATTAAAAAACATATTGAAAGAAGAAAGTGATGATAGAAAAGTATTTAATTTAAGATATAAAAATAAATATACGCATTGCTCTGAAATGAAATTACTAGACGAAAAAAGGCAAATAACATTTATAGAAGATGAACATGTTAATTGCTATTTTTCAGATATGTTAATATTAGTTGAAGGAGAAAGTGAACTAGAGTTATTAAATAATAAATATTTAAAAATACTATATCCAATTTTAAAAAATATTGATATAATAAAGGCATCATCAAATAAAGTAATTGAAAATAGCCTTTTGCCAAATAAAAGAAATTATAAAACACCATACTTAATTATTGTTGACATGGATAAAATTATTATAAAGAATAAAGAACAAAATAAAATGGATATAAAAAATAAAGATGGATATTTTGTGTTTAATAATAAAGAAAATTATTATTATGGAAAAAAGAGATTAGAGACATATTATAAAAGAAAAAGAATAGAAAAGATGACTGAAAAATGTAGATTTCATTATAAATTACCATTCTATTCATGTGATGATCAAAATTTTTATGAACTTAAAAAATGTATAAAAGAATATTTCTTAAATTACAATATATTTGTAAATGAAACAACTTTAGAAGGGCTATTAGTAAACAATGAAAATTATTTTATATTTTGGAAATTTTATAAAAAGTTAATAGGAAAGCAAAAAGACATAAAAGACCTTGAAGAATACTATGATAACTTGAATGAACATGATAAAGTTAATTTATTGAGATTATTAGTATCTGGAAAAACTGATTACATATTAAAATTAAGCGAATTAGATAAAATGCCAAAAGAAATATACAATATGATAAAAAAATATATAACAAATAAAACAAGTGGATGGATTTCTTTATGGATAGAATATTATTTGATATATTTATTAAGAATAGATTATACTAATGATGAGAATAAATGTAGAAAATTAAACAATGAATTGCTAAGAAAAAAAGAGCAATGCAAAGATGGATTTCATAATGACTTTATAGAATTATCAAATTTATTAAAAGAAATAACAAAAAGATATAGTAATTAATTTTATATGGCGAGTAGCGATGTCTTTGAATTTTATAATTTAAGGAACCTTGATGTAAAACTTATAAAGTTTTAGTAAAGCCAAGGAAAAATAATAACATTATGACTTATATTTATAAAAATAAATATAGATCACACGCTGATTATGCATATAGTTGCCTATATGAGCTTTTGAGAAAGTACTCGCCATATAATTCAATATAAAAGAGGTAAAAATGTTTATAATATCTGAAGAGTATTTAGTAAAAAATATAATAAAATATAGTGAAGAAACAATAAATGATACAATATTAAAAATAGAAAAATTTTATAACAAAATAGAAATACCAAAAAAAAGAGGAACGAGGACAATATATGCAATAGATCCGAATTCCACATTGTATCAAATTCAAAAAAATATTCAAAAAAATTTTTTAGCACAAATTCCATTACCAATTTGTGCTAAAGGATTTTATAAGGAAACATCCTATAGTGATTTTTTAAAAGAGCATACAAATAAAAAATATTATATGAGAATGGATATAAAAGATTTTTTTGATTCTATAACAGCAGAACAAATTAAAGAAAATTTACAGGATATAATAAAATCAAATGACGCAATAGAATTACTTTTGGGAATATGTACATATAATTATTCTTTACCACAAGGGGCTGTAACATCTCCAATGATATCAAATATTGTTTTTAGAAGAATAGATCAAAGAATTTTGAAATACTGCCAAAAATTTGATGTAACATATACAAGATATGCAGATGACTTACTATTCTCAAGTAATATTATAGATTTTAAAAATAAGAAATGGTTTTATAAAAAAATAAAATATATTTTACAAGAAAATGGATTCAAATCTAATTATTCGAAAAGAAGAATGGAAACAGAAAAACTTTGTTTAGGGGGATTTGTTGTAGAACAAGAAATATCATTATCAAGAAAGAAATTAAACAATATTAATAAAATTTTGTATTATTTTAAAGATAAAGAAAATCATACGAAATATACTGTTGATAAAAATCTGGTTAATACAAATTGCCTACAAGATATAAATGAGCTAGGAATAATGTGTAACAATGGTAAAGAAAAAAAATTTGAAAATATGTCACAATTAATAAATTATCTTTGTGGATATAGATCTTTTTTAATAGAAATTATTAATTCTAATGATGATAGTAAAAGCAGAAAAATGAAAAATCTGCAAAATAAAATTAATCAAATAGAAAAAGTTGTAAAGCAAATTAATTTGATATAATTTTTTGTCAAAATTACTTGATACAAAACTCTCAATATGATAGAATAACAACATACGATTTTAAAGATAAAAAATAGAAGGAGAAAGAGATGGAAGAAATTGATTTAAAAGAATTATTAAGCTTATTTTGGAGCAAAAAAACACAAATAATACTAATTGTATTAATATTCATGTTAATAGGAGTAATATACACAGTAGGATTTGTAACACCAAAATACACATCATCAACAACATTATTATTAGCAACATCAGAGAACTCAACTGACAAATCAAGCACAATAACTACAACAGATGTAACATTAAACTCAAAATTGGTATCAACATACAGTGACTTAGTACAAAGTAAAAGTGTGTTGAGACAAGTTATATCAAACTTAGGAATAAATATAAGTGAAGAAGAGTTAAAGAATAACATAACTGTAACGCAAGAAAAGGATACTGAAATTATAAAAATATCAGTAACTAATGCAAATGCAAATACTGCTGAAAAAGTAGCAAACGAAGTTGCAAAAGTATTTACAAAAAAAATACAAGAAATTTATAAAATTAATAACGTTCACATAGTTGATGCTGCAGAAGTAGAAACAACACCATCAAATATCAACCATCCAAAAGATGTAATGATATTTACATTTATAGGAATAGTTATTGCTACAGGATATGTTCTAGTTGCAAATATGCTAGACACAACAGTAAAAACAGCAGAAGAAGTTGAAAAAGAATTTAAAATACCAGTACTTGCAACAATTCCATTGTATAGCTTTGACCCTGCAAAGAACAAAGGAGGAAAGAAAAGATAATGAAAATAAAAAAAGAATTAATAGCACAAAGAGATCCTAAATCACCTGTATCAGAGGTTTTTAGAACTCTTAGAACAAATATACAATTCATGAGTACAAACAAAAAACTAAAAACATTATTAATAACATCAACTTTCCCAGGCGAAGGTAAAAGTTGGGTTGCTTCAAACTTGGCTGTCACATTTGCACAAGCAGGAAATAAAGTAATATTAATAGATGCAGATATGAGAAAAGGTAGACAATACACAATATTTGGAGCATCACCAAGACCAGGACTTTCAAATTATTTATCAGGATTGGATGTACCAGAAGGGCAAGAACCAGATATAACAAATTATTTACAAAAAACAGAAATAGAAAATTTGTTAATAATGGTAGCTGGAAATATTCCACCAAATCCTTCAGAACTGTTGGTATCACCTCAAATGAACAAATTAATTGAAGATTTAAAAGAAGCATGTGATATAATCATAATAGATGGAACACCTTGTGAACTTGTTACTGACTCTGTAATTTTGTCAAGAATAGTTGATTCAACAGTTGTTGTAACAGCACACAAAGAAACAAAAAAAGATAATTTACAAAGAGTAATAAAAAATATCCAAAATGTTGGTGGTCACTTAGCTGGTGTAGTTGTAAACAAAATGCCAGTATCTGTAAAAAAATATAATGAAAAATATTACTACTATGGTTCAACAGGGGCATCAGCAAGTAGAATGGAGATAAAAGAAAAAGCATATAACACATTAAAATATAATGACGACAAATATAAAAATCCACAAGTTAATGAAGAAGAAACAAAAACAAATGAAAATGAAGAAAATTTAGCAAGGCCAAGTTTTATTAATAATGACTCAGGTGTTGAAGTAAATAAAGCAAATGACATACTAAATCAAATAAATTCATATTTAGATAACGAAAAGAAAAATTTAAACTAGAAGGAAGAAGGAGAACAACAAATGATAGACTTTCATTCACACATTATACCTAATATAGATGATGGCTCAAGAAGCATAGAAGAGACATTTAATCTATTAAAAGAAGCAAAAGAAGCAGGATTTGAATCAATAATATTGACATCACATTATATAGAAAACTACTATGAAACAAACGTACCAGAAAGAGATATGTGGGTAAAAGCAATTAGCGAAAATTTACAAAACAAAGGGATAGACATTAATTTATACTTAGGAAACGAAATTTATATGTCTGACAATATGATGCAATTATTAATAGATGGCAAGGCATCAACAATAAATAATAGTTGTTATGTGCTATTTGAAATGCCATTAAATGTAGAACCAATGAATTTATATGATGTAATATATTCTTTGCAAGAGAATAAACTTATACCAGTACTAGCACATCCTGAAAGATATAAGTTTATACAAAAAGAACCAGAGCTTGTATATGATTTGATTGAAAAAGGAGTGTTGATGCAAGCAAATTATGGAAGTATTTTAGGACAATATGGAGAAAAAGCAGAAATAATTGTTAGAAAATTTTTTGAAAGTAATATGATACATTTCCTTGGAAGTGATGTTCATAGACCAAATACTATATACAAAAAAATACCTCAAGCACTTGAAAAAATAGAAGAAATAGTTGGAAAACAAAAACTTGAAGAATTAACAACTATAAATCCTAAATTAGCATTAGAAAACAAAAGAATAGATATTGAAGAACCAGAAGAAGCTAAATTGACATTCAAAGAAAAATTAATTATGTATTTAAAAAGAAGCTAGAAGGGAGACAATTTGTATGAGAAAATATTTTGGAACAGATGGTATAAGAAGAATTGCAAACACAGAACTTACACCAGAATTGGTGTATAAAGTTGCAAAAGCAGGAGCATATGTATTATCAAAACATACAGACCATGCACCAACAATATTAATTGGAAGAGATACAAGAATATCAGGAACACTTATAGAAAGTGCTATGGTAGCAGGATTTTTAAGTTATGGTGCAAATGTAAAATTGTTAGGAGTTATACCAACACCAGCAGTTGCATATTTAACAAGAAAATTACAAGCAGATGCGAGTGTTGTAATATCAGCATCTCACAACACTTTTGAATTTAATGGAATAAAATACTTCAGTAATAAAGGTATGAAAATTCCTGATAGTCTTGAAGAAGAAATAGAAGAAGTAATGGATTCAGGAAAAATTGATGAACTTACAGCTGTAAGTAGTAAAATTGGTATATCAGAATACAGAGCAGACTTATTAGACGAATATGTATATTTCTTCAGAAAAAACTTTGATGACAACTTTGATAAAATAAACACAGACGATTTTGTTGTTGGAATAGACACAGCAAATGGTGCAACATCAGTAGTTGCAGAAAAAGTATTTAAAGCATTAGGAATAAAATATAAAATAATACATAATCATCCAGACGGAATAAATATAAACGACAACTGTGGTTCAACACATTTAGACTCTTTGAAAAAATTTGTTGTAGAAAACAAATTAAGCCTTGGAGTAGCATATGATGGTGATGGAGACAGATGTTTAGCAGTTGATGAAAAAGGTAATGAAATTGATGGTGACATGATAATGGCCATTGTTTCAAATTATTTAAGAAAAAAAGGAAAATTAGCTAAAGATACAGTTGTAGCAACAGTTATGAGCAACCTTGGATTACACAAATATGCAAGAGATAATGGATTAGAACTTGTTCAAACAAAAGTTGGAGACAGATATGTATTAGAAGAAATGCTTAAAGATGGATACAACCTAGGTGGAGAACAATCTGGACACGTAATTTTATTAGATTACAACCCAACAGGTGATGGAATTTTAACATCATTAATGCTAATCCAAGCAATACTAGAAGAAAACGAAACAGCATCAAAAATGGCTGAAATAATTAAATTGTATCCACAAGTATTAATAAATGCTAAAGTAAATTCTGATAAAAAATATGATTACGAAAAAGATGCAGAAATAAAAAGTGCAATAGACAAATTAGAAAAAGAATTTGCTGGAAATGGTAGAGTATTAATCAGACCTTCTGGAACAGAACCATTAGTTAGGGTTATGATAGAGGGAGAAAATCAAAAATACATAACTAAAAAAGCAAGAGAGATAGCTGACTTGATAGAAAGCAAACTGAAATAATCTTAATGATTTTTGTCACATAATTGTAATAAAAATGTAACAAAAACGTAATAATATTTTTTGTAATTTTTATTGAAATATTTAAACACAAGTGTTATTATATAACCATAGGAATTGTTAAACATTAATTATATTGTGTTTTGAGAACGGTGGAAGCCATAGTGCTTCCTTTTTTATTTTGCTTTTTTGGAAAATTTACAAATAGCACTTGAAATTCGAAAAAAATGTGATATAATAATATGCAAATTAGGTCAATATATTTTGTTAAAGCAAAATAACTAAAACTTAAAATTTAATATAAATAGAAACTAAAGTAAGGACAACACAAATTGTATAATAACTTTTAGAGAGCCAATGTTAGCTGAAAATTTGGTAAGTAAAAATAATTTGTTATCACCTGACTGTTTTTGAACTGAAAATAGTAAGTTCAAACGTAAATCTGCGTTAAAGATAAATGAGAGAATAATGTAAAGCAAATTATAAAATATAAACAAAAGCGGAACATTATTAAGATAGGTGGTACCGCGGAATAAAGCTATTTCGTCCTAGAAATGAGGACAGAAGTAGCTTTATTTTTTATATTCTAGAAAAGTAAAGGAGGCACATAAAATGCAAGAATTAAAAATTAACAGAGTGTACAGACATTTCAAAGGAGATTACTATTTAGTAGAAGGAGTAGTAAAAAATTCAGAAACACAAGAAGAAATGGTGCTTTATAGAAGATTATATGAAGACGGAAGTTTATGGGTAAGGCCAAAAGAAATGTTTTTATCAGAAGTGGACCACGAAAAATATCCAGATGTAAAACAAAAATACAGATTTGAATTACAAGATATTGAAAGTGTTGCAAAAAGATAAAAAAAATAAAAAGCAAAAATAAAAAAGGAGGAATTTTTATGTACAAAAAAGTAGAATTAAAAGACGGCTTTGTAGGAATGGAAAGAGAAGT
>CAKOWP010000007.1 GCA_934122385.1 uncultured Clostridia bacterium
AAAAAATAAATAAAAAAATAAATAAAAAAATAAATAAAAAAATAAATAAAAAAATAAATAAAAAAATAAATAAAAAATTTAAATAAAAGAAATAATAAAAGAAAGGAAAAAATAATGGAAAAAGGAACTTTATATATAGTAGCAACACCAATAGGAAATTTGGAAGATATAACATTAAGAGCAATAAAAATGTTGCAAGATGCAGATTTGATTGCAGCAGAAGACACAAGACATACGTTAAAATTATTAAATCATTTGGAAATATCAAAACCAATGATAAGTTATCATAGACACAATGAAGAAACAAAATCAGATGTACTAATTGAAAAATTGCAAGAAGGGCAAAATATAGCTTTAGTATCAGATGCTGGAACACCAGGTATATGTGATCCGGGGGAAGAAATTATAAAAAAATGTATAGAATTGGGAATAAATATTGTTCCAATCCCAGGAGCTTGTGCAATGATAAATTCTTTAATTTGTTCAGGAATTGATACAAAAGAATTTACTTTTTTAGGTTTTTTGCCATTAAATAAAAAATTAAGAAAAAAGAAATTAGAAGAAATTGAAAAATCGAATAAAACTATAATAATTTATGAAGCTCCACATAAATTAGATACAACTTTAAAAGATTTACAAAAAATATTATCAAAAAATAGAAATATTACTTTAGCTAGAGAAATAACAAAAATACATGAAGAATTTATTAGGGGAAATATAGATGAAATATTGCAAAAATCTGAAAATTTAAAAGGGGAGATCGTTTTAATAATAGAAGGAAATAATGAAATAGAAGAAGAAAATTCTTTAAATAATCTTACTATGGATGAACATTATAAATTTTATGAAAATCAAGGTTTTAGTAAAAAAGATATTATAAAAAAGATCGCTAAAGATAGAAATATGAATAAAAATGACGTATATCAAAAATTTATTTAATTAATATTTTATTTTTTTTATTAATAAAAAAGATGTATTAAAAGTTGGTAAGACTTTTGACACATCTTTTTCTATTTATTCTTTTTCATGTAAAATATTTAGTTCTTTAGAACAATTTTTACAAACTAATTTATCTTTATATTCTACTAAATCTTCTGTAGTTCCGCAAAAAATACAATTTGGTTCATATTTTTTTAATATGATTGAAGAATCGTTTACATAGATTTCAATTGGATCTTTTTCGACAATATTAAATTGATTTCTAATTTCAATAGGAATAACAACTCTTCCTAATTCATCAACTCTTCTTATAATTCCAGTAGCTTTCATGTTAACCCTCCTTAATGTTACTTTTTACAATTCCCATGGTTATATTATAGTAAAGTTTAAACTTTTTATAATAAAAACATTTTGTTTAAAATTTGCAAAGGTAAATTTTTTACATAAACAAAGCTTATTTCTTAAATGAATTAAATATTTTTAATGTCATTAATGTCGCTTTTGTTCTTTTACATTAATATAACATAAATCGTGTAGGAGGTCAATTAAAAAACGACAAAAAAGTAAAAAGTAATAAATATTTTAATTTAATAATAAAATTGATTAGGTGATTTTTATGTTGAATATATTATGGCCTGCGTTTATTATAGTATCTGTTATTTTTGCTATTTTATCAGGAAATATTAAAGAATTAAATAGTTCAATATTTGAAAGTACTGAACTAGCAGTCAGTTTGTGTATTACTTTATTAGGGACAATGTGTTTGTGGAATGGAATAATGCAAATTGCAAGCAAAACATCTGTAATGAAAAAAATTACGAATTTTTTAAAGCCGATTATGAAATTATTATTTCCAAATATAAAAAATGATTCTAATGTTTACGAAGAAATTTCTATGAACATGGTTGCAAATATTTTGGGATTAGGTAATGCTGCTACACCATTGCGGAATAAAAGCAATGAAATCCATGCAAGAGAAAAATATCGATAAGAAAATTTTGACAAATGAAATGGCAACATTTATTGTGTTAAATACTGCTTCAATACAAATTATACCAACTACTGTTATTGCTATAAGGAATTCTATGGGGTCAATAAATCCTACAGCGATAATAGTTCCTGTTTGGATAGCAACTATTTGTGCTGCAATTGCTGGAATTATTGCAACTAAATTTTTCATAAAAATGGGAAAATAATATTCTAATTTTTAAAACAAAAGAATTATTGTAAATAAATTATTAAAAATAAGATTTTGGATTTATGGAGGCTGGTATAAAAATGAAATTTATAGAGTTTTTTTCTAATATTGCTATGCCGTTAATGATAATTATTATTGTTTTATATGGTGTTATAGAAAGAAAAAAAGTTTTTGATATTTTTTTGGATGGTGCCAAAGAGGGGATAGGTGTTGTTTTTAATATTTTTCCTACATTAGTAGGTTTATTTGTGGCCATAGGGGCTTTAAGAAGTTCTGGAATTATAGATTTAATAGTTGATTTTTTAACTCCATTTTTGAATTTTATAAATTTTCCAACTGAGATATTGCCTTTAGCGCTAATAAGACCAATTTCTGGTAGTAGTTCAATAGCTGTTGCAACAGATATAATGAAAAATTTTGGCGTTGATTCTAATATAGGTCTTATTGCTTCTGTTATAATGGGTTCTACTGAAACAACAGTATATACAATAGCTGTATATACAAGCAGTATAGGAATAAAAAAAACAAGATTTGTTTTGTGGGCAGCATTAATTGCTGATTTTGTTGGGATAATAACAAGTGTAATTGTGTGTAAATGTATTTTTTAATATTCAAATGAATATTTTAGATAATAAAAATAGGCTTTGAATAGCGGTGTTGAACTTCTTTTGTCGATTTTTGTCGTAATTTTCTTGTTGACTTTTTATGAAAACTGTTGTAGAATAATTTTGCAAAAGATTTTAATCAAAATGTTTTTTTGAATTTCACTAAAAACTTTAATTAATTCAAATTTATTTTAATCAAAATATTTTTTAGGAGGTCTTATTATTTTTAAATTAATTTTATTTATATCGATTTTTTTTATAGTCAAAAAAATGGTTACTAAAATATTAGCAATCATAATTCTAAAAAAAATAAATCAGTAAATTATAAATAGTTTTTAATCTTGTAGGGAAGATATCACTTCAATCATATTCCCCCATATATATTTTTGGCATAATTTTGAAAGTTTTTTTATTGTTGTCCCACATAATTTCCTTCCAAAGTTATTATGTATATTTTCCCTACAGTTATGTATAAAAATTTATTATCTATGATAGGTTTCGCCATTTGATATTTTAAATGCTCTAAAAATTTGCTCTAATAAAAATACACGAATTAATTGATGTGGAAATGTCATTTTAGAAAAGCAGATTTTTTGATTAGACATACTTAAAACTTTATCTGTTAAACCTAATGAACCACCAATTATAAATGTAATTTGGCTAGATTGCATAGATATATTTTCAATATTTTTTGAGAACTCTTCAGATGAAAGTTGTTTTCCAGTTAAATCAAGACTAATAACATAAGAATCTTTTTTTATATGATTTATAATATTATTACATTCTTTTGTTTTGATTTCATTTTCTATATTTTGATTTGTTTTTTCTGGTATTTTTTCGTCTGGAAGTTCTATAATATTTAATTTGCAATATTTAGATAATCTTTTTGAATATTCATCTATTGCATCTTTAAAAAATTTCTCTTTTAGTTTTCCTACACATATTATATTTATTGTTAACATTTTTTCCTCTTTCATTTTTATGATTAATGTCTCACTTGGAATTGATATCTCAAACAGAACAGAGCTAAAATTTAAGTTATATGTAACTCACTTTGCTTGAACAGATAATTTATTCCTAAAATGGCATTTTGGATCCAGGTATATCACGGCTTGCAACACTTAATTTTAAAGAGTTTTCATTATAATTGCTATTTGATATGATTTCGTCAATTACTGTTTTATAAGCAAGTTCTGGAAAATTACTTTCTTTGCTTAAGTGACCAAGCATAGCCTGTTTAAGGCCTGACTGTAATAGATGTGCTATTGTTTTTCCAGCCATTTCGTTTGGTAAATGTCCATTTGGACCTGCTATTCTTGATTTTAGTATGTATGGATATCTAGAAAATTTAAGAACTTCTGGGTCATAATTTGATTCAAGAAGTACAAAAATACTATCTTCTAAATTTTTTAATATTCCATTTGTCATATGTCCAATATCTGTTGCAATGCTAATTTTTTGGTTATCTTTGAATAGATTAAAACCACAAGGATTTGCTGCATCATGTGGGATAGCAAATGGTTTTATTTGTATATCTCCAATTTCAAATTTCTCTTCAATTTTTATATTTTTAATATTTTTTTCAGCAATTTTCTCTTTTTGTTTAGGCATTGCATCTAATGTTTTTTGATTTACATATACAGGTAAATCAAATTTTTTTGCAAATGTTCCTAAACCTTGAATATGGTCAGAATGTTCGTGTGTAATTAATATTCCATCAATAGTTGATGGGTCAACTTCAAGGTTTGTTAGTGCTGTTTCTATTTTTTTGCTACTAACTCCAGCATCTATTAATAATTTTGTATTTTCTGTTTCTACAAATAAGCTATTTCCACTGCTTCCACTATATAGGCTACAAAAATTAAACATAATGTATTCTTCTTTCTATTTCTTTTGCTTTTAAATAATATGTTATAAATGTTGATATATTAATATATCAACATTTATAACAAATCAATATTTTTTAAAAATTATTCATTTACTCTTTGGATATTTGCACCAATTTTTCTGAATTTTTCTTCTATGTTTTCATATCCTCTATCAATATGTTTTAAGTTATAAACTTCTGTTATACCATTTGCAGATATACCAGCAATTATTAATGCTGCTCCGGCTCTTAAATCTGTTGAATATACTGGAGCTCCAAATAATTCATCAACACCTTCGAATATAGCTGTTTTGCCTTGAGCTGTTATTTTTGCTCCCATTTTATTTAATTCAGCTGTATATTGGAATCTTGACTCCCAGATACTTTCATTTATAATGCTTGTACCGTTTGCTGTTGATAAAACAACACCCATTTGAGGTTGTAAATCTGTTGGAAATCCTGGGTAAGGTAATGTTTTTATAGTTGCTTTGTTTGGTCTTTTACTGTACCAAACTCTGATGCTATCTCCATTATCTTCAACATTTCCACCAATTTCTAAAATTTTTGCTGTTAATGGCTCTAAATGTTTTGTTATACAATTTTTTATAAGTAAATCTCCTTTTGAAGCCATTGCTGCTAACATAAATGTACCAGCTTCTATTTGGTCTGGAACAACAGAGTATGTTGCGTCTCCATGTAATTTTTCTACACCATTTATTTTTATTACATCTGTTCCTGCACCTCTTATGTCTGCACCCATAGTGTTTAAGAAGTTTGCAACATCAACTATATGAGGCTCTTTTGCAGCATTATCTATAGTTGTAGTTCCATTTGCTAGAACACTTGCTAACATTATATTTATAGTTGCTCCAACTGAAACAACATCCATATAAATATGTGCGCCATTTAGACATTTTGCTTTTGCTGTAATTGTACCTTTTCCGACTTCAACATTTGCTCCTAATAATTCGAAACCTTTTATATGTTGGTCTATAGGTCTTGCTCCTAAATTGCAACCACCTGGCATACCTACTTCGATATCTCCAGTTCTACCAAGCATTGCTCCTATTAAATAATAAGAAGCTCTAAATTTACTAGTTAAATCTAAAGGTGCTTGTGTTGTAGTTATATTTCTTGTATCAATTGTTAATTCATTTTTATCTGTCCAATTAATTTTTGCTCCCATTTGTTCAAGGATTTTGCATAAAATTTGAACATCACTTATATTTGGAACATTGTTTATAGTACAAATTCCATCTATTAATAAAGTAGCTGGTAATATTGCTACTGCTGCATTCTTTGCTCCACTTATTTCTACTTCACCTTTTAAAGGTGTTGGTCCTGTTATTACTAATTTTTCCAAATTAATTCCCCCTGAATATGAATATATTTTGTATGCTTAAAATATAACATAAAGAGCAAAGTATTGCAAGTATTAGAATAATATTTGTGTGGATAAATCAATATTTTATAATGAGAATATTAGTTTAATTTTTAGCTGTAAGTAAGCCATTATTTGCAAAGAATTCAATTAATTTAAATTTCAACTTAATTCCATTGTCAGAATTATCTGATATTATAGAATATTCTTCATCTGATAAGACATTTTGCAATTCTTCTTTAGACTCTTCTGGAACAATTCCGGAAGAAACATCTATGAAACATAATGATGGAAACATTACACACCACCAATTTCTACCTTTTGCTTCTCCAATTTCTACTCTTAAAGCATCATAATAACCAGCAGGGAGTGAAATATCACCATATTGCTTTGTGGGAAATTCGAAATTTCCTATATTTATTTTTACGTTATAAGAATATCCTGCTTTTTTAATAGTATCTAATGCAACTTGTTTGAATTCTTCTTTATGTTCTGTTACTAGGTTTATAGCTTCTTGTTTTGAGGAACAATTGCTACAAATATTATTCATATATTTTAATAGGTTATCTCTTACTTTATATTTTAAAGCTTGGTCTTCGTCACTATCACTATTTGCAATTACATGTAATCTGAAAACGCTATCACTTATATCTGTTGATACTGCTTCTACATACGAGATGGCACTTATTGTTGTATATAGAAATAAAAGTAATATTAATGTAATTGATATTCCAATTTTGGAATTTTTGATATTGTTTAAAAATTTTTTCATATGTTACCTCCAATAAACTTTTTTTGTAAAATATTCTTTAATTTAATTGTTTACATTTTAGATAAATTTATACATTTTTTGAAAATTTAAATATTTTAGTATTAATTAAAAAAATTTACTATTGGATTTAATTATATTTGCAATGCAAATTTTGAAATATAATTGAAATATTTTTGAAATATTTTTGAAATATTGTTGACATCTAAAAAAATAAATGGTAAAATTTACCAGTACTCAGAAATGGGATTACTCTAAAGAAAAAATCTCTATAGAAATGAAAGGGTTGATATTCTTATGATGAAAGAAAACAAAAGAGAAGAAAAATTATGCTTGTTTTTTGCAAGTGATTATCATTTTGAAATGATAAGTTTACCTTATATTAATGAAAGCTTAAAGAAAAATAAAGATGTAGTAATAATGACAGAAAATGATTTAGGAAATAGTGTGAATAAAGTAATATCAAGTATAAATTTAAATGAAGAAGAAAAAAACAGATTAAATAAAATAGACTGGAAAAATGACGAGTTAAATAAATTTAAAGAAGTTAAAAATGCTGACAAAGATGGAAAAGAATTATTAATATTTGTAAAAGGAAGAGAAAACTATATAAATAATATGAATAAAAATATTGAGAATTGGACAAATTTAAAAAATGTAGAAATAGTTGATTGCTACGATATTAATGAAGTACAAAATAATGCTGGAGAAATAGCAAAACAATATGATAATGTTTTATTTTCTTCTGGATTGGAAAAAATGATATAAAATTTTAAAAAAATACTTGATTAATTTATTTAAATAGTATAAAGTATAGATTACAGAATAAATTGTAATATTAATAGTGCTATTGAAAGGAAGAAAAGTTATGGAAAATGCATTAGAAGAAGCAAAAGCTATATTAAAAAAATATAATCAAGAACATTTATTAAATGGTTATGATAATTTAGAAGAAAAAAAGAAAGAACAATTATTAGAACAAATTTTGAATATTGATTTTGAATTAATAAAAAGCCTTTATGATAATACAACAAAAGGTGATTCAGAAAATAATGATGTAATTGAACCAATGGAATATTTGGATAAAAACAAATTATATGATAATTATAAATATTATGAGAATATGGGAAAACATGCTATTCAAGAAGGGAAACTTGCAGCAGTTACTATGGCTGGTGGACAAGGTACAAGACTTGGACATAATGGACCAAAAGGTACTTATGATATTGGTTTAGACTCACATAAGTCATTGTTTGAATTATTAAGTGATGGTTTAAAAGAAGCAGGAAAAAAATATGATGTTACTATACCATGGTTTATAATGACAAGTAGAGAAAATAATGAAGAGACAGTTAACTTCTTTGAAAAAAATAAATTCTTTGGATATCAAAAAGATAAAAATATATTTTTCTTTATTCAAGGTGAACTACCAATGGTAGATACAGAAGGGAAAATATTAATTGGTGAAGATGGTTTAATAAAACAAGCCGCTGATGGACATGGTGGAATTTATGAATCATTAGTAAAAAGTGGTATGACAGAAAAAATGAAACAACTTGGTGTAGAATGGGTATTTATAGGTGGTGTTGATAACTGCCTTGTTAAAATGGTAGACCCAGTACTTATGGGAATTGCTATTGATAAAGGCGTTACAGTTGCTTGTAAATCAATTGTTAAAGCAAACCCACATGAAAAAGTTGGTGTTTTCTGCAAAAGAAATGGAAAACCAGGTGTTATAGAATACTCAGAAATTACTGATGATATGGCAGAAGCAACAGATGAAAATGGTGAACTTTTATATGGTGAATCACATATTCTTTGTAACTTGTTTAGTATTGATGCAGTAGAAAGAATGGGTCAAACACCATTACCATACCATAGTGCTTTTAAAAAGGCTAAATATATTGATAAAGATGGAAAATTGGTAGTTCCAGATTCTCCAAATGCATATAAATTTGAGGCTTTCTTGTTTGATGCTTTTGGTGAGGTTGATGATATGGCAATTCTTAGAGTTAAGAGAGAAGAAGAATTTGCGCCTGTTAAAAATGCTGATAGTGCTGGAGTTGATTGTCCAAGTACTGCTAGAAAATTATATGAAGATTTTCATCATTTGAGATAAAATAAAAGAGTAGGTTAGTAAATGACTTGCTCTATTTTTTTTACTCGCAAAATATTTTTATAAAAACACTTTATTTATTTTGCAAATAGTGTTATTATAAGCATATCAAAAGAAGTTGTCAAAAAGGGGCGTCCCTAATGACAATGACAGAAAAGAAAGGATTGATAAAATGAAAAATTATTTAGAAGAATACAAAAAATGGTGCGAAAGCCCAGATTTTGACGAAGAAACAAAAAAAGAATTATTAGGAATAAAAGATGACGAAAAAGAAATAGAAGACAGATTTTACAAAGAACTAGAATTTGGAACAGCGGGACTAAGAGGCGTAATTGGGGCTGGAACAAATAGAATGAATAAATATACAGTTGGAAAAGCAACACAAGGACTTGCTAATTACATAATAGAACAAGGAACACAAGATAAAGGTGTTGCTATAAGCTATGATTCAAGAAGAATGTCAAAAGAATTCAGTTTACAAACAGCATTAATTTTAAATGCAAATGGAATAAAAACTTATTTATTTGAAAACTTAAGACCTGTACCAGAACTATCATTTGCGGTTAGAGAATTAAAATGTACAGCAGGTGTTATGATTACAGCAAGTCATAATCCACCAAAATACAATGGATACAAAGTTTACTGGGATGATGGTGCGCAAATAGTTGCTCCAAGAGATAAGGATATAATTGCAAAAGTAAGAGCTGTTACAGAATATAGTGAAATTAAAGAAATTTCAAAAGAAGAAGCAATTGAAAAAGGTTTGTTTAATATTGTTGGAACAGAAATGGATGACAAATATATTAATACTTTAAAAGCTTTAATATTAAATCCTGAAATTGTAAAAGAACAAGGTAAGGACTTAAAAGTTGTTTATACACCATTACATGGAACAGGAAATACAGTTGCAGAAAGACTTTTAAAAGAAATAGGAATACAAAATTTATATGTTGTTCCAGAACAAAAAGAACCAGATGGTAATTTTCCAACTGTTGATTATCCAAATCCAGAGGATAAAAAAGCATTTAAATTAGCTCTTGAATTGGCTAAGAAAGTAGATGCTGATGTAGTTTTAGCAACAGACCCTGATGCAGATAGATTAGGAATTTATGCTAAAGACACAAAAACTGGTGAATATATGACATATACAGGAAATATGTCTGCATTGCTAATTGCAGAATATAGAATTTCTCAAATGAAAGAAAAGGGTATTTTACCTGAAAAAGGAATGTTTATTACAACAATAGTTTCTTCAGATTTAGCTAAAGCAATTGCCTCAAACTACGGATTAGAATGTTTTGAAGTTTTAACTGGATTTAAAAATATTGGTGCTATCATGAAAAGAGAAGAAGAAAAAACAGATGGTGATAAATATGTATTTGGATTTGAAGAAAGTTATGGATGCTTAATTGGTGACTATGCAAGAGATAAAGATGGTATTGCTGCTGTAATGGCACTATGTGAAGCTGCATGTTACTACAGAGCAAATAACGAAACATTATGGGATCAAATGAACAATATTTATAAAAAGTATGGATTCTACAAAGAAGATCAAGTTTCAATTGTTTTAGAAGGTGCTGAGGGTGCTGAAAAAATAAAAGAAATGATGACAGAAATGAGAAATAAAGATGTTGAAAATATTGGGAATTATAAAGTTTTAACATTTAAGGATGTTGATAATGATTATGTTAAAGATATGGCTACAGGTGCAGAAAGTAAAACAGGATTACCAAAATCAAATGTTTTATATTATCAATTGGAAAATAACGCATGGTGTTGTGTTCGCCCATCTGGAACAGAGCCAAAAATCAAATTGTATTTTGGTGTTAAAGGTAAAGATGAAGAAGATGCAACAAATAGTTTAGAGAATTTAAAAGATGCAATGGTAAAATTAGTTAAAGGAAATTAAAAAGTAAAAAAATAAAAAATCGGGATTTAGTGGTACCCACAAAAATCCCGATTTTAAAAATGTACATTTTTTAGGAGGGAAAATTATGCAAAGAATATTAAGTCATATGAGAAAAGCAATAGAAGACTATAAAATGATAGAAGAAAATGATAAAATAGCAATTTGTCTTTCAGGTGGAAAAGATTCAATAACAATGTTACATACATTTAAAGCATTACAAAGATTTTATCCAAAAAAATTTGATATAATAGCAATAAGTATAAATCCTGGATTTGAATTTTTTGATACAAGTTTATTACAAGAAATGTGTGATAAATTGGAAATACCATTATTTATAGAAAATAGTCATGCACAAGAAATTGTATTTGAAATAAGAAAAGAAAAAAATCCATGTTCTTTGTGTGCTAATTTGCGTAGAGGAGTAATAAATTCAATTGCTGTGCGCGAGGGATGTAATAAGATTGCATTAGGGCATAACGAAGATGATGTTTTAGAAACCTTTCTACTTAATTTGTTTTATACAGGAAGTATTGGAACATTTTCTCCGGTTAGTTATATGGATAGAACAGGAATAACTTTAATAAGACCACTAATATATACGCCAGAAAAAGAAACAAAAAGATTTGTGAAAAAAAATAATTTGAAAGTTATGCCTAAGGTTTGCCCAATGGATGGAACTTCTAAAAGAGAAGATATGAAACAAATGATTTTTTCGCTTCAAAAAGAAATTCCTATGATTAGAGCAAATTTATTTGGAGCAATAAAGAGAAATTTGCCAGACTGGAAATAAGATTTAGGTTTGAAGATATATAATTTAAGTCTTAAAATTGTATTGTAACAAAAATGTAATAAAAATTTAAAATAACAAAATAAAAATTACGAAAATGTGCTTCCCTAGTAAGGTAGAAGCACATTTTTGTAATATAAGCAAAACCTTCCAAAATGACTATTGAATAAAGAAAAAAATTTATTTACAATTATAATAAGGTAAAATATCGAAATATAAAAGAAACCTTAGGAGGGGAATGAGAGATATATGAAAAATATAATAAAAAAACTAATCTCAATTTTAGCTATAACAATGATGCTAATAAATAGTTCATTAATGCTTGTAATATCTACAGCAATTGATGCAGTACAAAGTATTATAGATGAGTCAAAAATTAATGCAATATATGAACTAAATTTAGAGAAGTATGTTAATTACAAAGTTGGGGATACACCTGGATTAATGGTTCAAGCTAATTTGAAAACTGGAATTGAATACCAAGATGGACAAGAACATGTACCAATAGAAGCAATGAATGTTATTTTAAAAACTCCTAAGGTCAATGAAGAATATCCAGAAAAAGTTGAAGTTGTTGTAAAATCAACAAAATTAACAAATGGAGATGAAAATGGAAAAGATTTTAATTGTTCTTATAACAAAGACAAAGGAGAAATTAAATTAATTACTGAAAATAAAGCAGATGAAAATGGAAATGTATATTCTGAAAATGTAACTGATGCAAGAGATGAATATCAAGTTATTTTATATTATAGTTCAAATTGCTATAATGATAAAAATGAAAAACGTGAATTAGATTTTTCTGGAAAACTATATATTGGTTTAAAGAAAGATGATAATAAAACGATTAAAACTCAAGATATTTCCCAAAAATTTGAAGTTACAGAAAATGTATCAGGATTAATTTCTACAAATGTTACAACAAGTGATATTTATAATGGATATATTCGTTCAAATGTCAAAAATAATACAACATATAGAACTGAATATACTGAAAATATGAATATTCAAGTTAGTTACAAAGAAATTGCTGACGAAGTTAAAATAAATACAAAAAATTTATTTGTAAATAATAAAGATAAAGAAATAGAAACAGAAGAGATAGTGTACAAAAGTACAAAAATTAGTAAAGACGAGGTTTTAAATGAACTTGGTGAAAATGGAACTTTACAAATTTTCGATAAAGATGGTAATTGTTTAACAGAAATAAATAAGGATTCTGAAGCTGATGAAAATGGATATGTTACAGTTAATTATGAAAATGAATTAACAGAGTTAACATTTAAATTGAGCAAACCTGAAAAAATTGGTGAAATTAATGTTCAAAATGTTAAACAAATCAAAGAAACGATGAAAGATACTGATGTTACAAAAGTTGAAACAAAAAATCAGATTTCTTGTATAAATAATGTTAAAAAGACTGAAAAGGTTATTGATGAAAGTACTGGAGAATCAAAAGATGTTGAAACAGTAAAGCAGGTAGAATTTTATAATTTTGAAAATAGCAATTTAGCAGATGTTAAAGATGCTAAGTCAGATGTAGAATTAACTGTTGATAATGCTAATTGGACTAATAATGTTCAAAATGATGTTACTTTTACGGCAACATTGGTTACAAATGGTCCAGAATATGAATTGTTTAGTAACCCTGTAATTCAAATAAAATTACCACAAGAAGTTGAAAAAGTAATTTTAGGAGATGTGGCATTATTATATGGTGATAATTTACAAATTAAAAGTACTAATGTTAAACAAGTAGATGGATATAAAGTTATAGAAATAGACATATATGGAACTCAAAATAGTTATTTATTAAATCAAGTGACATATGGAACAAACATTATTATACCTGCAACAATAATTGCACAAAAGGATATAAAATCGACTGATACATTTGTGTTATTTGATTGTGTTAATTCAGATAATACAAATACAAGTGGAAATATAAATGTTAAAATTAATTCAGTTTTTGAAAAAAATAATATTGAAATTGAAAAAAATCAAGATATAGAAGAACAAAGTGTTAAGAGTATAAAAGAAATAAAAGCATCAGATATATCTGTTGCTTATGATGCACAATTAGGAAAACAGACTTTAAAATCTGGTGATACAGTATATGAAGGACAAGTAATTAAATACTCAGTAAAAATAACTAATAATACTGCAAATAATATAAAAGATTTAAAAGTTATAGGGAAAATACCTGAAGGAATGAGTTATGCAAATATTTCAAAGGGCGACGGTGACGATTTTGATTCTTTATATGAATATGTTACTGATGATAGTGTAAAAGAATATGTAAAGACAATTGAAGAATTAAATGCAAATAATACAATTGAAATAGAGTATAATGTTGTTGTTAATAAGCTTTCAGAAGGTGAAAATCTGAAAGAAGTTTCAAGTGTTGTCAAAGTACAAACTTCAAGTGATAATGTTTTAAATGATTGGACATGTAACCATAAAATTGAAAAAGCAGAATTGAGATTAAGATTAAAATCTGGAAATAGTGGAAGCAATGTGGAGACTAATGAATGGCAATATTATTTGGAAATAGATAATTTGACAGATAATGAATATAATGATTTAGATATAACTTTCTATGTACCAGAAAAATTAAAAATAAAGAGAGCGTTTTTGCAAATAGGGGATTACAATTTAGATGTTGGAGAATTAGATAGTAACAGAAAATTAAATATGAAACTGGAAAAAATTGCAGCAAAAGAGAAACTAATAGTTGCAGTATATACTTTGGGTTGTGACTTTGATGATAACATATATGAATATGATTTAAATATGAATGCAAAAGTTTCAGGAAAGAATATTAATACTTATTGGGCAAATGAAAATTTACAAACTATGTACACAGAAGGGCTGGATGTTGTACAGACATCTGATAAAGAGGGCCAAGATATTAAGTACAAGGAAAAAATAGAATATAATGCAGTAATAAAAAATGTTGGAAAATCATTAAGTGAGAAACAAACTTATGCATATATTATTGATAAATTACCTGATAATGTTAAACCGATAAGTATGGAATATGATAAATATACTTATGATGAACAAACAGATACTTTTAAAAAATCTAAAGAAAATTTAGATATTTCTGGAATGAAAAAGACTGGAATAGATGTTGGTATTTTAATTCCTATGGGAGAAGAAATTAATGTTAAGATAATTGTAGAAGCAAATTTGGTATATACAAGGACAGAAATCAGCAATACAATTATTTTAAAAGGAAATTATATTAATACTAAAATTTCGAATACAATAAAAAATACAATTTTACCATATAATTATGTGGATCCAACACCGGTGCCTGATCCGAATCCTGACCCAGATCCAACGCCGGATCCAGATCCAATGCCTGACCCTAATCCGACTCCGGAAAATAAAGATTACAGTATATCTGGCGTTGTATGGAATGATGAAAATAAAAATGGAGCTAGAGAAAATTCAGAAAAATTATTGTCTGATATTACTGTAAAATTATTTGATATTGATACAAATCAGATAGCAACAAAAAATAATCAAAAACAAGTAACAACAACTGATGAAAATGGTCAATATAAATTTTCAGAAGTAATGAAGGGAAATTATATTGTTTTATTTGAATATGATTCACAAAATTATGTATTAACTAATTATAAAATGCAAGGTATTTCAGAAGATAGTAATTCAGATGTTATTATGAAAGATGTATCTATAGATGGTATTGAAAAAAAGGTTGGTGTAACAGATACAATTAAAGTTGTAGATTCTGATGTTGGACATATAGATATGGGACTTATAAAAAATTTAAAATTTGATTTGAGTTTAAAGAAATATATTAAAAGTGTAAGGGTAATTCAAAATTCAAAAAATAAGACAAAAGAATATGAATATAATGAAAGTCAATTGGCAAAAATAGAAATTCCATCAAAGGAAATATCAGAAACAACATTGGAAATTGAATATAAAATAAAAATAACAAATGAAGGAGAACTTTCAGGATATGTTAATGAATTATCTGATTATTTGCCAGAAGGAATGAATTTTAATGAGGTAATCAATCAAAATTGGACAAAGAACACAAATGGAGATTTGGTAACCTCTGAATTATCAGGGATAGAAATAAAGCCTGGTGAGAATAAAGAAGTAACATTAATACTTACTAAGAAACTGGATTCTAATTCATTAGGAGTGATAGTAAATGCTGCTGAAATTTCCAAAGTGGCTAATAATGATAATGTGGCAGATATTGATTCTGTTGTTGCTAATAAAAATGTTAATGAAGATGATTATTCTGAAGCAAGAGTAATTATATCAATTAAAACAGGTATAGTTATGTATTCTATTTTAATTATAGGTGTATTATTAGTAATGATTTTAATTATTCTGATAAAGAAGAAAGTAATAAAGGTTAAGAATGTTTTTGGTGTATTTGCTACACTAATTATTGTAGTGACTATATTACATGAAGATATTTGTTTTGCAAAAACTGATTCAGAATGGGACAAAATTGCAAAAGATTATATAGATTCACATCTTTCAGAGTATGGGATATCTTCAGATAGTATAACATTAAATTCAAATTCTAGTAATTTTGCAACTCATGCTTCTACGGGTTGGGAAAATACGGGAAAAATACATTGTAGTGATAATGCAGGAAGATATTCAATGTGTGGAAGAGGTGACCATACTTATACAAGACAATCTGTAGATATTACTATAACTGAGAGAGGTAGTGAATCAGAAACAACCAATACATATTCTTCTGGAACTTCAAACCCTTCTATAGACAGAGTTGGAACGTCTAATATTGCTGGCCCATATAAAATAAATAAAACAGGAAGTTGCACAGATAGTGGTATTAGTCTAACAGTATATGGAAGTAGTGGAATAATATCAAATTATTCAATAACAGATAAGAATGGAAATGATAAAAATATTGGTTATGGAGAAGATTTTTATATAAAATTATCAAGTGACATAAAAAAGATTGAAAAAATTGAATTTTCTACAACAGTTACTGCTTCATATGTAAGAACTATGAAATTTAATGTTTATGAAACATGGAAGTGCACATCAGTATCAGGAAGTCATGTAGGAATAAATTCAAAAAAAGAACATGGATGTAAAGATCCAGAAAAGGCACAGCCAGGAGAAAGAGCATTTACAGATAAATCAGGTAATATTTCTACAACAGGGGATGATGATAAATCATTAGAGTTACCTGGTGCAGAACTAAAAACAGGAGATTTAAAAATAATAAAAACAGATACTGACACAGGAAATGAATTAGCTGGTGCAGAATTTGAAATAACTGGTGGTCCGGATAATGTCGATATAACTATAAAGACAGATGCAAGTGGTGTAGCTACTAAAAAAGATTTACTAATAGGTGATTATGTAATTAAAGAAAAGACTGCTCCAAGTGGATATAAAATTGATTTTCAAGAAAATGTTAATATAGATGGAGTGACAAAAACAATCAAAGCGGGAGAAACAACAACAGTATCATTTAATAACAAACAATATGGAAGCTTAAAAGTAACAAAGAAAGACGAAAACACAGGAGATACATCATTAGGAGGAGTAAAATTAAGTGGAGTACAATTCAAATTATATGTTTTGAAATCTAATACGAAATATTATTTAAAGAATACAACATCAACTAAATACAGTTATAGTGATTTTGATGAGACAAAAAAAGAATCAGCTATGACATTTAAAACAGATGATAATGCACAATTTGAAGTTGATAATTTACCTGTATATGAAGGAAAAAATAAAATTACATATTATATTGAAGAATATGCTTTGCCAAGTGAATTAGCAGAATATTATCAAGTGAAAACAGAACCAGATACAATTCAACTTGTAAATGGAACAACACAATCAACAGATATAAAGAATAAGCAAATTTATTTGGATGTTTCTGGTTATGTATGGGAAGATAAGCATGACAATAATAAACAAACTTTAAGAAATGATTTATATGATTCAAATGAAACTTTGGTTAGTGATGTTACAGTAAGGCTAAAAAGAAAAGGAGATATAAATAATGATGGGGTAATAAATCAAAAAGATATTGATTTATTAACATATCATCTTTCTGGAAGAAGTATTTTGACAGGTGAAGAGTATGATAGAGCAGATTTGAATAATGATGGAGTAGTTGATGTTAAAGATGGGGTAGCAATTTCTAAGATAGCAAATTCTAAGACAGATTTATCAGCAACACTTCAAACAACAAAAACAGATTCACAAAATGGAGCATATAAATTTAGAAAAGTTAAAATAGATGAACTGGCTAATTATTATATTGAATTTGAATATAATGGTTTAAGATATCAAAATGTAACAAAAAAACTTGATATGGATAATGGCTCAAAAGCTATTGAAAATGCTAATAATAGAAAAAAATTCAATAATTCTTATTCTACTATATCTGGAGGAAATTCTAAAGATAAAAGTGGTACAAAAGGAAGTACTTTGGATGAAAATGGAAATACGACAAATATTTTAACATATACAAATGGAACATATAGTTCAAGTCTTGTTCCAAATACAGCATATACTGCTGAAAGTACAAAGAATTCAGTTTCACCACAAAATGGTTCTATGGGAGCAGTAATAAAGGCAAATACTAAAGATGCAGGTTATTCATTAGATCAATGGAAAGATGGGGTTGTTGAAATAAAAAATGTTAATTTGGGAATCGCAGAAAGAAGTCAACCTGATTTGACAATTGCAAGTGATTTGGATAATATGAATATGACAATAAATAACTATGAACATACATACAATTTTGGACAAAGAGCAGATTATATAAATGCAGGCATTCCAGACATAAATGTTAATAGTGGATATAATTCATTGCTTGACGGATTTAATGTTTTTGTAAAAAATAATAAAGGAACATATAGAGATATTACATATCAAAGAGGAATAGAAGATTCATATATTGCTTTTACAAAAGAAAATAAAGATAGTGATGAAAGACTTAGAATATATTTAACATATAAGATTGTAATAAAAAATGAAAGCACTATACCATTTGTAAAGGTAAAAGGATTACGAAATTATTCTGATGCTGATTTGGATTTTGTAGACTCTTATATTGAGAATGGAACAAGTACTGATGCAAAGGTTACATGGAAAAATGTTGGAAAAACAAGTGATTCAAAGCGTAATATATGGCAGTCTGGAGAAATTGACACATTTGTTGAGCCAGGAAAATTAAAAACAATTTATTTAAAATTTGAATTAAAAACAGATGCAATTTGTAAGTTGGCAGATTTAAAAGCTAATGGCGGAGAAGTACGTATAGTTGGTAATACAACTGAAATTACTGCATATTCTTCATATGATTCAAATAAAAATGCATATGCTGGAATTGATATGGATTCAGCACCTGGAAATATATCATATGGTGATATATCTACATATGAGGATGATACAGATAGTACTCCTGATTTGAAAATTATGAGAAAAGATCCAAAAGTTGTTTCTGGGTTGGTATTTGAAGATGAAAAAGAAGAAAGTAAGAAAAATGATCGTATTGGAGACGGTAAATATGAAAAAGGAAATAATGTTGTAAGTGGTGTAAATGTCCAAATGGTCAACTATGGAGGCGATGATATAATTACTTTGTATACACTAGATGAAAAAGGAAATGTTGTTAAAACATCAGCCAATAAAACAACAGGAAAAGATGGAAAATTTGAGTTTGTAGGAATAATCCCTGGTGAATATGTTACAAAATATACATATGGTAAAAAAGGTGATATGCAAACTAAAATTAAGTCAATCGATGTAACTACACAAAATTATAAATCTACAATTATAACAAATGATAAATTTAAACAGGCAGTACAAAATAGGTCAGAATACTGGTACCAAGATGCAACACTTGAAAATTATTCTTCAGCACTTGACGATTGGACCAAAAGGACAGAAATAAATAATCATTTGAAAGTTAATACATATACTGTAAAAAATGATTATGACAATAATAAAGATGATGAAAAATACCATTATATGGTGGCTAAAACAGGAAAGATGACATTCCCAATAGAAGACAAAAAAAATCAAACGACAAATTATGATTATGTAGAACCATCTCGTACTTATAACATTAAATTTGGTATAATTGAAAGACCAAGACAAAGTTTAGAAGTAAATAAAGAAATCAGTTATATTAAATTGACATTACAAAATGGAACGGTTCTAGTAGAGGGAGATCCACGAACAACTGCTATGAATTATGTTACATACCCTGAAAAAGGTATGTTAAAGATAGAAATGGATAATAATCTGGTTCAGGGTTCAACATTGCAAGTTGAATATACGATAAGTGTAAGAAATAAATCAGAAGCAGATTATAATACAGAAAGTTATTACAAATATGGAACTTATAATAATACAGATAAATGTGTTTCATTAATTGTTAATTCAATAGTAGATTATATGGATGATGGGTTAACAACAGAATATACTGCAAGCTCATCAGATTGGAAATTAAAAAATGGAGCTAATATTAAGAATTCACTTTCTTCAAAAGCATATGATGTAATAAAGAATAGAAAAAATATATTATTGAATGAGTGGAATAAGGAAATACGACAGAATGAAACTCAATATTTGAAGGTAGAAGCAAGTAAAATTGTATCTGTTTCAGATGATAACTTGTATGAAAACTATATTGAAATTTTGAGTAGTACAAGTGATGTTGGTAGATTCTATGGTGAAGAGATTAATGGAAGTTGGAAGAATTATACACCAGGTAACTATGATTTGACAAATGATACACATGAGAGTGATGACAATGGATATGATCATATAAGTCGTGCAAAATTAACTATAGTTCCACCAACGGGTAGTGATAATCATGTTATTTACTATATTATTGGAATTTCATGTTTAATTGTTATTGCAGGAGGAGTTGTAATAATAAAGAAATTTGTTTTGTAACTTAAAATTTTATTTAGATTAGAAAGATTAAATAACTTTCATAATATGGCACAGAAAATTTATTATATAAATTTTCTTATGTAGAAAAAAGAATTGTGGTTTTAAACTGCAATTCTTTTTCTTAGAACTGTAACATTAAGAAAGTTATACGACTTTTCTATTATATAAAACTACTTGAAATTTTTTAGAAAATTTGGTATAGTATATATGGTTTTTTATGTGCTTATAGCTCAGCAGGATAGAGTAGCCGCCTCCTAAGCGGCAGATGGGGGTTCGAGTCCCTCTAGGCATACCAGTAATAAAAAAACCATGTAATCATTGAAAACACTATGATTTATATGGTTTTAATTTTTTATAAGAGTGAGGAAAGAATTTGAAAGAAAAAATAAAACAAATAACGGAAACGAGACAATTTCATATGTGTATGGTAATGAGCATAATATTATTGATAATATTTGTTGTAGCATTAATCTCTTTGAAATATAATGTAGAAGGTGAAGGCAATCCACCATTTACTTTATCAAAAATATCAATAATAAGTAATGTTGAAGGAACAGATACAAATGACGAACAAAATAAATGGAATTTGGCAGTAAACCAAAATAATGATATTTATTTGTATATAAAGAAAAATTCTGATTACAAATATACAGAGACAATTTCAAGTGTTGTTTTGGACAATTTTAAAATTAATCAAGAACCTAAAGTTGGAAAAATAAAATTATTAAAACCAGATGCAAATATTGATAGTGTAATTTTTAAAAATAGTTCAGAAAATGAAGTTGATAGAATAGAGTATAAGGGGGATATTGATTCAAGCATAAAGGAAATGAAAATTTCAAATCAGGGTGGATTAGTGGTTTTTAGATATGCTATTGAGGATATAGGAAATTATACTTCAAATGATGATGAGCAGATAAATCATAATGATTTGTTAAAAAAATTGGCAATAAATAATGATGATATTAAATTTAGTGTTTCATTTGATATTATTGTGAATTTAGATTCTAAAAAAAGTTATAAAGCTAGCATGAATTTAGATTTGCCAACAGGAAATGTTGTAGATAATGGAATGCAAAGCACTGAAAACACTGACTTAAAAGATATTATTTTTAAAAGAACATAAAAGAATTAAAAAAGTACTTGATAATTTTTTAAAGTCAGTATATAATACAAAGGTATGAAATTTAATCTTTGTATAGAGGGTAATCCAATAGAGACCTATGAACCTTGTCAGGTCCGGAAGGAAGCAGCAATAAGTAGAAAATCTTTATGTGGAGTACTCTCTATAGAGGGATTAAATTTTATACTATAATAAGAAAATTTTTATTTTTCTTATTATAGTAAATTCTAAAATTATAAAGGATGTGAAATTATGGGGTACACAGCTCTTTATAGAAAGTTTAGACCAATAACTTTTTCAGAACTTGTTGGTCAAGAACACATTACACGTACATTAAGAAATCAGATTATGGCAGATAGAGTGGGACATGCTTATTTGTTTAACGGTGGACGTGGAACAGGTAAGACATCATCTGCAAAAATTTTGGCAAGAGCAATAAATTGCTTAAATCCAAAAGATGGGGAACCTTGTAATGAGTGTGAAATTTGTAAAGGGGCATTAAATGGTTCGCTTACAGATATTGTTGAAATGGATGCTGCTTCAAATAATAGTGTTGAAGATATTAGAAGTATTCGTGAAGAAGTTAATTTTTTGCCAACAAAGGCAAAATATAGAGTATATATTATAGATGAGGTTCATATGTTATCACCAGGGGCTTTTAATGCATTATTAAAGACTTTGGAAGAGCCACCAGAACATGTTAAATTTATTTTAGCGACAACAGAACCTCAAAAGCTACCTGCAACAATACTTTCAAGATGTCAAAGATTTGATTTTAAAAGAATTTCAAATGAAGATATTATAAAAAGACTTGAAATTGTTTGTAAAGAAAGTAATATAGAAGTTACAGATGGAGCTTTAAAAATTATTTCAGTTTTAGCTGAAGGTGCAATGAGAGATGCTTTGTCAATTTTGGAAAGATGTGTTCAAGATGGAGAAAATAAAATTGACGAAGATAAAATTAAAGATTTAGTTGGAATTCCTAAAATTACATTTGTACATAGTATAGTTGATGCAATTGTTGAATATGATATTGATAAGGCTTTATCTAGTATGGATGAAATTTTAAATCAAGGCAAGGATTTAAATAATTTTTTATGGGAAATTATTAAATATGTAAAAGATGTCTTAATTTATAAGTCTTCTGGAAAAGCAGAATTATATAGTGAAGAAGAAGTCACAAATATCAAAGCTTTGTCAGATAAAGTTACAAAAGAAAAGCTAGTTAATTTGATTTATGAATTATCAAATTTAGAAAATGATATGAAATGGTCTACACAAAAAACAATTATGTTTCAAGCTGGTATTATTAAGCTATGTAGTAAAGAAGTTGGTACTGGTGGAGATGTTGAAGAAAGACTTGAAAAAATAGAAAATTATTTGAAGTCTGGAAAGGTTGCAGTTACAAATACTGTGGCATCAAATGTGACATCAGGCGTTGCTTCTAATAATATGGCAACATATAGCAATTCAAATCCAGTAGTTGGTAATAATGCTGTTAGAAATAGTATGTCACCTAAAATGGGTAATGCTCAAGGTACTTCTAATAATGTAAGTAGACAGCCAATGAGCAAGACGTATTCAAATGATTTGAGTAAGAGTTGGCCTAAAATTGTAAATGATTTAAAACAAAATGGAAAAATAGTGCTATACACAAACTTAATGAATACTAGTGCTGAACAGATAAATGATAATACTGTTGGTATTAAGTTTAAAAAAGGAATGACGGCTTTTGGTAAAGCTGTTTTAGATAAACAGGAAAATATTAAGGAAATTTCTAGTTTGGTTTCGTTAGCTTGTGGTAAGGATATGCAGATTAAATATATAAATGATGCTCAAAATTCAGTTGTTGTGCATAATCCTGAAGATGATATTCAGAAGTTAGCAAGTGAATCTAATATTCCATTTAATATGGTGTAGAAATGTCTCTATAGGGACGGTTCTGTTTGAGACATCGGTTCCAAAAGGGACATTTAGAATTAATAAAAATTAATGTAGAAATGATAAAAAGGAGGAGTTTAAAATGGCAAAAAGAGGTGGATTCCCAGGAGGTATGGGAGGATTTGGCGGAATGAATATGAATAATTTAATGAAACAAGCAAAAAAAATGCAAGAAGAAATGCAAAAATCACAAGAGGAGTTATCAAGTAAAGAATTTGATGCAACAGCAGGTGGAGGAGCAATTAGTGTAAAAGTTACAGGTGAGAAAGTTATAAAAGAAATAAAAATCAAGCCTGATGTTGTTGATCCAGATGATGTTGAAATGTTAGAAGATTTAATTTTAACATGTGTTAATGAAGCATTAAGAAAAGTTGATAGTGCTCAAAGTCAAGAGTTTGGAAAATTTAATATTCCAGGATTAATGTAAAATATAAAAATTGAGCATGTACTGTACAATTAAAATCATGCTCTTTTTGTAACATAAAAAGGAGAAAAAGGATGTCATTATATTCACCATCAATTGAGAAATTAATAGAAAGTTTTGAAAAGCTACCTAGTATAGGACATAAAACAGCTGCTAGACTTGCTTTTTACATATTAAATTGTTCTGAAGAAGAATCAAATGAATTTATAAAATCAATACAAGATGCAAAACATAATTTGAAATATTGTAGCAAATGTTTTAATATTTCAGATACAGACCCATGTCCAATATGTGCAAGTCCTAAAAGAGATCAGTCTTCTATATGTGTTGTAGAAGATGTTAGGGACATTGTTGCTATGGAAAAAACGCATGAATTTAAAGGTGTGTATCATGTTTTACATGGCTCTATTTCACCTATGAATGGAGTTGGACCTGATGACATTAAAATTAAAGAATTACTTGCAAGACTTATGGATGGAAGCGTAAAAGAAGTTATACTTGCTACAAATCCTAGAGTTGAAGGTGAAGCAACTGCAATGTATTTGTCTAAACTTATTAAGCCTTTGGGGGTTAAAGTTACTAGAATTGCGCATGGTATTCCTGTTGGTGGAGACTTAGAGTATACAGATGAAATTACTTTAACTAAAGCGTTAGAGGGCAGAAGAGAAATTTAATGTCGTTTTGTGGACGGTTCTGTTTGAGACATCGTTGTTAAAAGAGACATTTGTAGATAATAAAAAATGAATTCAACATATAAAATAAAGCACATATAATACTTTAGAGGTGTATTATATGTGTTTTTCTGATTTTTCTAGTTGTAACTTAATTGGTTTAGCAAGTTCTTTGGCAATTAGCGTTGGAGAAGAAATGGATGCTGATGAACTAGCTGTATTGGCTGCTTTTTTTACTGCATTTGCTGATAATCTTGCTATTATTGCCGCTAAAAAATCTTTGGAAGAAAAATAGAATTGATGTCTCAAATGGAACCGATGTCTCAAATGGAACCGATGTCTCAAACAGAACCGTCCCCAACGCGACACCCAACGCGACACCCAATGCGACATTTATTTGAAAAGTATATTGCAAATATCTTCAGTAGAATGTTTTTTGGCTAAAATTTCAGTATTTTTTTTCATTGTACTTAATTTTTCAGGATTATCAATAACACTTTTTAAAACTTCACGAGAAGAATTATCTTTTCTTAGCCAAATGCCGGTACCTTTACTTTCCAAAAATTCAGCATTTTCTTCTTCTTGACCAGGGATAGGATTAATAATTATCATAGGTAAATTTGATGCCAAACTTTCAGAAGTAGTTAATCCACCAGGTTTTGAGATAACTAAGTCAGAAATTGACATTAATTCCGGTACTTTATTTGTAAATGCTAAAACTTTTATAGATTCTTGTTTATTGTTTTCTTCAACAATTTTTTCAAATTCGGATTTCATTTTTTCATTTTTTCCAGCAATTGCAATAACTTGGATGTTATCAAAATTTTTAACTAAATTATTAAAGATTTCAACAGTTCTGGCTTTCCCAAGACCAAATTCGCCACCACCAAAAAATAAAATATTTTTTTTATTATCTTTTAAATCAAATTCTTTTAAAATTTCTTCTCTATTATAGTTTTGTAAAAATCTAGAGGATATAGGTATTCCAGTTACGAATACTTTGTTATCAGGAATGTTTTTTGAAACAAGATAATTTTTCATTTTATCATTTGCAACGAAAAAATAATCTGTTGTTTCGTTTCCAACAAGCCATTGGTCGTGTGGTGAAAAGTCTGTCATTATTGTTGCAATCTGGGCAGTTATTTTACCTTTTCTTTTTAAGTATGCGCACATTTGACTACCAAATGGATGTGTTGAAATTATTAAATCTGGTTGTTTTTCTCGTAATAATTTTAAAAGTTTTATTGCTAATAATTGATTTGATTTTGATGATATGTGTGCTAATGGACCTTTTTGCGAGTCGGCATATATTTTACCCCAAGCCCATGGCATTTTTTTTGCCATTTCTCTGTATGCGGCTGTTGTGACTATTTCAATTGGTTTATTTACATATTTCATACAGTCTATTAGTTCTGTCTCACAGTTTTTATAATTGTTATCAATGCATTCTTTTATGGATTTTGCGGCATTTAGGTGGCCACCACCATATGATGCGTAAAATATTAAAATTTTTTTCATTTATTACTCCTTGATTTTTGTTTTAAATATTTTTATGTAGTTATTGCTTGTTTTTATGTATTAATTTTAGCATAAATTTCATTCAATTAGCAATGTTTTTTGCAAAATATTCTTTTTTAAAATTTTATAATATAGTTTACAATGGTTTATGAAAAGTATAAATTTTTATATTTTTCAGAAACTGCTGTAAATTGTAATGTATAATATTAGAATTTTTGTAAAAAATATAAATGAAAATTTTATAAAAAAGGTGATAGTGTGAAAAAATTTTTAAAACTAATTTTAATAATATTTTTGTTAGTGTTATCCACAATTTGTATATTTATTGTGGATAAAGGTAATACAAATAATGTTTCATTAGCAAAAACAACAAATACATCAGATGTTCAATTGATGGCAAGAGCAATAAATGGAGAAGCAAGGGGAGAGCCGTACGAAGGGCAAGTTGCTGTTGGTGCTGTTATTTTAAATAGGGTAAAGGACTCGAGATTTCCTAATAGTATTTCTGGGGTAATATATCAACCAGGTGCATTTACTGCAGTATCTGATGGTCAAATTAATGTGACAATAAGTGAAGGTTCTACAGTATATAAAGCAGCTCAGGATGCAATAAATGGTTGGGACCCAACGAGTGGATGTGTATACTATTTTAATCCATCAACTGCAACAAATAAGTGGATTTGGTCTAGACCATTGGTAAAAACTATTGGAAAACACAGATTTTGTAAATAGAAAAAGAAAGGTTGAGTTTATGAAAAAGGTAGAAATAAAAAAAATTCAAGTTAATAAGGCATATATAATAGCTTCAATTATTGTATTTGTGGTTGTTATAGGGAGCCTAATTGCTGTGATTGTAAATAATAATAAAGAGGCAAAAATTGCATCTGAAAATACTTACAATATGGCTTTTTATCAAGTTGTTGATTATGTTCAGAATGTTGAAACATATTTAGCAAAATCATTAATTTCAAGTACTCCAGAACATGGAGCAGAGACTTTAACAAATGTATGGAGAGAGGCAAATTTGGCACAGGCATATCTTTCACAATTGCCGGTTGAAAGTCAAGAATTAGAAAACACTGAAAAGTTTTTAAATCAAGTTAGTGATTATAGCTATTCTTTATCAAGAAAGAATATTTATAATGAAAAATTATCAGATGAAGATTTAAAAAATTTAAAAGATTTGCATAACTATAGTGTTGAATTAGAAAATACTTTAAATCAGTTATCTGAAGATATAAATTCTGGTAGAATAAAATGGGGAGAACTTACTAATAAAGGAAATGTGGCATTTGCTCAACAAGTAAGTACAAGTTCTATGGATGGATTTAGCAACTTAGAAGAAAATTTCCATCAATATTCAGGTTTAATATATGATGGTGCGTTTTCTGAGCACCTAACAAATGGCGAGAAAAAAGGCTTAACAGGTGATGATATTGATGAAGAAACAGCAAAACAAAAAGCAATAGATTTTATAGGGAAAGATAATGTTCAAAGTATTGAAAGTTTAGGGTTTTCAGAAAATGCAACAATACCAGAATATAATTTTTCAATAAAAACAAATTCAGAAGATAGTATTAATATATCAATTTCCAAAAAAGGTGGACATATTGTATATATGAATTCAAACAGAAATGTTAATGCTGAGTTAATATCTCAAGATGAGGCAAACCAAAAGGGTAAAGATTTTTTAAATAATCATGGAATTTCTAATATGAAAGAAACTTATTATTTGAAACAAGATGGAATTGTTACAATAAATTATGCTTATTGCCAAGGTGATGTTGTTGTATATTCGGATTTAATAAAGGTTAAGGTTGCTTTGGATAATGGTGAAATTCTTGGAATTGAAACTACAGGTTACTTGAATAATCATACGCAAAGGGATATTTCTAATGTTAAGATTAGTAAAGAGAATGCAAAGAAATCCTTAAATAAAGATTTGGAAATTGCATCTGAAGGTTTGGCTATAATTCCTACTGAATTTCAAACAGAAATTTTGTGTTATGAATTTAAAGGGAAAGTTGATGATAGGGAATTCTTGGTATATGTAAATGCGGAGAGTGGTAGAGAAGAGGATATTTTGATTATTACAAATACTCCTAATGGAACTTTGACTATGTAAACCATTGTGAACCATTGGGGACGTTGTTTCGACCAACGGGGGACGTTCTTAAATTGGTTGAAATAATAAATGTAAATTAATAAAAAAATTGTTAATAATTTTCAACCAATTTAAGAACGTCCCCGTTGGTCGAAACAACGTCCCCAATGGTTCACAACATTACTAATGTCTTTTGTAAGTGTCTTTTGATAATAATGACGTACTTACAACATTTCCATTTTTCTTTAAAGTTTTGTAAGCTTCCGAATAAATTGCGGTAGCTGTTTTTCCAGTTATTCTTGAAGTTATTTGAACTTCGTAATCATTATCAGATCTTAAACCAAAAATTTTAAAATTTGCAACTCCATTTGCAACAGAGCAAGTGATTTTTATAGGATAATCTCTATTATTTTTAAATTTAAAATCAATTGCACCATATACAACTGTTGCATCTCTACTTGCACCAGCATAAGATGGTACAAATTGATGGTTACTTCTTTCTACAATATCTAAATTTGCATATACTACAGCATTATATAATGTTGTAGTTATTTGGCAAATTCCACCACCGATTCCATCTTCAACTCTTCCTGATACATAAATAGGAGCTTCTTTATAACCAGCTTGAATTGTTCTTGCGCCAACGACTTTGTTATAAGAGAAAGTTTCGCCAGGCATTAAAACAGTTCCATTGATTTTGTTTGCTGCTAACATTAAATTTGTTGTACGATTTTTGTTACTTGTTGCATATTTGGTTGAGAACTCAGACAATAAATCTGGAAAAGCTTCTGTTCCTATCATATTTGTTGTTACACGTGGGTATAATACTTTTAATGGAATTACGCATTCGTCTTGTGAATTATTTAATGAATTTTTTGCTTCGTCTAATGAAATTGAAAAATCTACACCGTTTTCACTTGGATGTATAACAAATGGATTTTGAGTATAATATGCATCAACTGAATCTTTATGTATTTCGTTATATATTGAGTCAAGATTTAGTTCATTAGGATAAGCATCTTCAGTAATTAATTCTATATAATTATTCTGGATATTAAGGTTATTAACATGTGTTATTATTGTATTTGCGGTTTCGTCAACTTTTATTACTTGACCTGCTTGACCTTTGGTTAGTATTAGGTTGTTGCCATCTATGTAATAGCTACTTTCAATTACTTTATCAGGTAATTTACTAGAAATATCCTGTAGGTCTGCTTTTAATTGGTCAGTATCAATAGAAAATCCAGGGTCTATATTGACATTAGAAAAGAGAGTTTCTATTATTGTTAAATTTTTTTGAATGATATTTCCACTTTTTCCGATATTATAAGCCATATCAACAGCTTCGTTGGTATTAAAATATATTGATAATTGTGTTGTTGAAAGTGAAGCTTCAAAATCGTTATGTTTTAATGTTATTTCTTCCGGAATTGAAGAACTTATATAGCTTGTAATTTTTTGTTTTGCATCTTCTTTTGTGAGTCCGGATACATCAATTCCTTTTATATATACTCCTTTTGCAATTGTTGTACTTTGGATAATTGCTAATGAAAATGTGCAAAATATAATTATTGAAATTAATATGAAAATTGTACATAAAATTCCAAAGATTATCCATACATCTGATTTATTTGTAGTGATTTGTTTTGTTTCATCAAGAGGTTTAAATGTTGTTTCGTTGTTTATTTCTTTTGTTTCCATATATATCTCCTTTTTTGCCATATAATATAGTATATCATGATAAAAATAAATTTACTACTGTTTGAGATTAAAAAAAATCAAAAATTTTCTAATATATTTTTTGTGTTTTTGCAAATAATAATATTGATAAAACTTAATTTGGTTTTATTAGTAAGGAGGATGTTATGTCTAGAAATAGTAAATTAATATCTGAAAATTTAAGAGAAGAAATTGCAAAAGAACTTGGAGTTTATGACCAGGTAAAACAAGATGGTGGAAGCTGGGCAAGTGTTTCTTCTAGGGATTGTGGAAATATAGTTACTAAGGCTATTGAGATAGCCAATCGTTCAGTAGAGAATAAGTAGCTAATTTTAATTGAATTTTAGTGATGTAACAGGTATGTTAAAAGGTCAGCAAATACTGGCCTTTTTATGATGAAATTTAAATTATAATATATTTTAATGTGTTTGATTATTATTATTTTTTTCTTGTTCTTTTTGTAAAGTTAATAGCCCCTTTTTGACTTTTTCTATAATTTTTGTGTTTTCTCTATTTAAAGTGTTGTATGGATTAATTATTTTTAATCCAAGTAATTCATCTGAACTTAAATTTAGGTAAATACATATACTTTTAAGTAAATCTGCTGATATTGTTCTTTTTCCTTTTTCATATGCATTATAAGTTGTTGGTTGCATATGAAGATATTTTGCCATATCTTTTTGTTTTATATCTTTATCCTCTCTTATATTTCTTATTTTTTCGTATAATTCCATAATTTCACCTCGATAATTTTTTATAATTTATAGGTTAAACATATTATTAGAAAAAATGCAAATATCTATGAAATTTATTATTTTTTTCGATTAACCTATGGGTTATTTCAATTTTTTCACAAAAAATGGATTTTATATTGACAAATTCACAAATCAAAAATATAATTAATCTAAATTCACATATTGAGAATTTTATAAATATAAATTTGCAAAGGGGAAATATTATGAACAAAAGATTAAGGAATTTTAATGGAATAACTTTGGTTGCACTTATTGTGACTATTGTGATATTATTGATTTTAGCAGGGATAACAATAGCAACACTAAGTGGAGAAAATGGATTATTTAAAAAAGTAAAATTAGGAAAAGAAAGATATGCAATTTCAGAAGCAAAAGAAAAGTTGGAATTGGAAATAACTAATTTGCAAATAGAACAGAATGGGAAAGGTGAGGAGTTAACTAAGGAAGATTTACCTAAAATGAATAGTGACGAGATAGATGTACGAGACACAACGAATTTCCCGGTAGAAGTAATCTACAAAAACTATAAATTTGAAGTGGATAGCAATTTTAAGGTTACATATGTAGGTGAGGCAAATGAAACAATTATAACATATACAACAGAACCAGAGGGATATACAAATCAGAATAATATAAAGGTTTTGGTTAAAATAACAAATCCTAAAGGTATAAAATCTATATTAAAACCAGGTGAAACTGATAAAATTTTGCCACAGGATAGAACAACCGCAGGAATTGAATTTACTGTTACAAAAAATGGTCATTATATTTTGAAAGTTGAAGATGTAGATGGAAATGAGGTTTCTAAAGATATTTATATTGATTTGATAGATACTTTGGCTCCAGAAGAGTTTACACCAGAAGTTCAAAAAAATGGAAGTACTATAACAATTGTTGAAAATGGAAAAGATGCAGAAGCAACGGAAGAAAGTAGTAAAAGTGGAATTGATCATTACGAATATTATTTAATAGATTCAAGTAATAAAGAAACGAAATATGATAATAATAAAATAGAAAATCTTGCATTAGGAACATATAAAGTATATTTAATTGCTTTTGATAAGGCTGGGAATAGTAGAAAGTCGAAAGAAGTAGAGTTTAAAATTGCAATAGAGTTTAAGGAAATATCAACAGGAGATAATCATTGTTTAGGAATAGATAGTGAGGGAAAATTATGGTCTTGGGGATCTAATGGTTATGGACAATTGGGAGATGGAACAACAACTAGAAGATATAACCCTGTTCAAATAGTAGAAGATACACAGTTTATACAAATATCGGCAGGAAATGCTCATAGTTTGGCAATAGATAGAAATGGAAATTTATGGTCTTGGGGGTATAATTATGCCGGACAATTGGGAGATGGAACAAAAAATAATAAATTAATTCCAACCATAATAAATACAGAAGTATCATTCACACACATATCAGCAGGTGAGGGCTTTAGTTTGGCAATAGATAATAGTGGTAATATATGGTCTTGGGGGAGGAACGGTTCAGGACAATTAGGTAATGGAACATATGAAGAAAAGTTAGAACCTGTACAAATCACGACAGGAAGAAAGTTTACACAAATATCAGCAGGAGCTGTACATAGTCTAGCAATAGATAGTGAAGGAAATTTATGGACATGGGGATATAATAGATATGGGCAGCTAGGAGATGGGACAAAAGTAGATAAATCAAGGCCAATAGAAATAAAAAAAGGAACTAAGTTTGTACAAATAGCAGCAGGATATTTGCATAGTCTAGCAATAGATAGTGAAGGAAATTTATGGACATGGGGATATAATGAATATGGGCAATTAGGAGATATCAGTACAAATAAAGAGGGAGAAGAAAATCCGTTTAATATAAGTCAAATGTGGTCAAATAAATTTATACAAATATCAGCGGGAGGTGGGCATAGTATAGCTATAGATGTTGACGGTAAATTATGGACGTGGGGATATAATTATTATGGACAATTGGGAAATGGAACAAAACGTAATAGTGGGAGACCTATAAATATAAAAAATGGTACTATTTTTACAGGAGTGTTTGCTGGAAATTACCATAATATAGCAAAAGATAATGATGGAAACCTATGGGCATGGGGATTGAATGGCGATGGTCAATTAGGAGACGGAACGCAGGTAGACAGACTGGTACCAGTACAAATAAATTAAGGAGATCTGTTTATGAAAGAAATTATTAAATTAGAACCATTAAAAGATTACAAATTATTATTGACATTCAATAATAATGAAAAAAAGATAAAAGATATGAAACCATATTTAGATAAAGGTGTATTTAGAAAATTAAAAAATATAAATTTTTTTAATACAGTTGAAATCAAATTTGGAACTATTTCTTGGGACGAAAACATAGATATGTGTGCAGATAGTTTATATGATACTAGTGAAAATTATAATGAATAAATAATAAAATATAAAATGGAAAAATGAGTCATATGATATTAAAAATTGTATGGCTTTTTATTATTTATGGCGAAATCATGAAAATTTATGACCTAAAAATATATAAATATTTACTTAACAGTATTGCCTAAAATAAAAATATATAGTATAATTAGACCAATGGATGTGTGTATTTACGGATAGAAAGGGGGAAGTGATGTTGGCAGAGAAAGAAAATAAAGAAATCAAAAAGGCAATGAACACACTGGACTATATAAGTGCAGACCCAAAGGAAAGAGAAAGGCATAATTCAATAATAATGGCAGAATATAATAGACTAACAAGTGAGCATAACTTTTTTGAAGCCGGAAAAGAAGAACGGAATCCAAAAAGGAAGATATGAGCGGAAGAAAAGAAGGAAAAAAGGAAGGAATAAAGGAAAATAGTATTGAAATAGCAAAAAAATTATTAAAAACTGGAATGGATATAGAACAAATAAAGGATATAACTAATTTGACTAAAGAAGAACTGGATAAAATAATTGAAAATTAGAAATAAAAGTGAACTCAAATTATTAAGAACAATTTAATAATTTGGGTTTGTTTTTTATATTCTAGGAAAGTTATCATAGTATGATAACTTTCTGTAGAAGATAAATATGGCAGAAATTAGATTTTGTAGCAGTTTGCACTGCGTACAAAATCTTAATTCTGGTTTTTTTAGTAATAAGATTAATTTTCATATTTTTGTAAATTATATAAAAACAATTGCAAAAATAATAAAAAAAGCATATAATCTATCAAGAAAAAATAAGTAAAAGGTTTAAAATTTTAATTCTTTTCTAATTCAAGTTGCAGATAAAGAAAGGTTGAGATTATATGAAAATAAAAGAAATTATACAAGCAACAAATGGAAAACTAGTAAAAGGAGACGAAGAAGTAAATATTGAAAATTTTTGTAAAGATACACGAATAATAAAACCAGGTGATGCATATATAGGAATAAAAGGTGAAAATTTTGACGGGAATACATTGTGGCAAAAAGCATTTGAAGCAGGAGCAGACATAGTAATTGTACAAGGGATAGATTTTTCAAAAGAAGATTTAGAAAAATATCAAAATAAAAACATAATAGAAGTTGAAGATACAATAAAAGCTTTAGCAGATATTGCAACATATAAAAGGGATTCAATGGGAAAAGACTTTAAAATGGTTGGAGTTACAGGAAGTGTAGGAAAAACAAGTACAAAAGATATTGTTGCAAATGTTATATCACAAAAATATAAAACATTAAAAACACAAGGAAACAACAACAACGAAATAGGTTTACCATTTACAATGTTTAATTTGAAAGACCAAGAAGCAGCAGTTATTGAAATGGGGATGAATCACTTTGGAGAAATAAGTAAATTAACAAAAATTGCAAAACCTACAATATCAGTAATTACAAACATTGGAACATCTCATATTGGAAATTTAGGTTCAAGAGAAAATATTTTAAAGGCAAAACTTGAAATTCTAGAAGGAATGGATAAAAAAGTTTTAGTTGTAAATAATGACAATGATTTATTACATAAATTTTTTATGGAAAATAAAGATGTAGAAATACATACATATGGAATTGAAAATGATTCGGAAGTAAAAGCAGAAGACATTGTTTTAAACGAAAATGACAGCGAATTTGTATGCAATATAAAAGGGGAAAAATTTAAAGTAAAAGTCCCAGTTGGAGGAATTCACTTTGTATATAATGCAATATGTGCAGCAACTGTTGGAATGTTAATGGGATTAAGCAAAGAACAAATAAAAAATGGAATTGAAACATTTGAATTGACAAAAAAGAGAATGGATATAACAGAACTTAAAAATGGTGTAACCATTATAAATGACAGTTATAATGCAAGTTTTGAGTCAATGCAAGCTTCTTTAAAATATTTGCATGGTTTAAATTCAAAAAGAAAAATTGCAGTTTTGGGTGATATGTTTGAACTTGGAGAATATTCAAAAGAATTGCATGAAAAAGTTGGAACAGAAGTTGCTAAAAATAACATAGATATGCTTGTTTGTTGTGGCAAAAATGCTAAGTATATAGTGGAAAGTGCAGAAAAAAATGGTATGTTAAAAGAAAATGTTTATTATTTTGAAAATAGAGAGCAAGTTGAAAAATTTATAAGAGAAAATTGGCAAAGTGGAGATAGTGTTTTGTTTAAGGCTTCTAATGGTATGAAATTTTTTAATATTGTAGAGAATTTGTTAAAGTAATGTATTAAAAATTTAATTTTATTGTGTACTTAAAAAAGTAAAATAGAGTTAAGATTTATATAGAAGGTGTAATTTTAAATAGATGGTTTATGGGTAAATCCATTAAAAAACCTAAATATATTATACAAGGAACAGTATCAATTATGAAAAAGTTAGGTGTTATTTTTGGAGGAATGTCAACTGAAAATAAGGTATCTTGTATTTCAGGTGCTTCAGTAATTAAAAATCTAAATAAAGAAAAATACGAAATTTTTCCTATATTTATAGATGAAAATGGAAAATGGTTTAAAATTCAAATGTCACAAGAAGGTCAAATAAAAATTGAAGATAAAGAACAAATTGAAAATGTATTTGATTATTTAAAACAAATGGATGTTGTTTTTCCAGTGTTACATGGTTTATATGGAGAGGATGGAACAATACAAGGTTTATTTGAATTATTAAAAATTCCTTATGTTGGTTGTGGAGTATTGTCTTCAAGTGTTGGAATGGATAAAGTTTATACAAAAATAGTTTTTGAAAAAGCAGGAATTAATCAAACTAAATATGTCTATATAAGAAAATATAATGATAAATTTATTTATGTAGATAATAACTTTAATGAAAAAATAATGAATTTAGAAGAAATTTCTAAATTGACTGTAAAAAAATTAAAATTTCCAATGTTTGTAAAGCCATCAAATTCAGGCTCAAGTGTAGGAATTAGTAAAGCAAATAATGAAAATGAATTGAAAGATGCAATAGTTGAGGCTTCTAAATACGATAAAAAAATATTAATTGAAGAGGGAATTGATGGTAGAGAAGTTGAATGTGCAGTTCTTGGAAATGAAGATGTTCAAAGTTCATGTGTAGGTGAGATTAGGGCTGCTGACGAATTTTATAGTTATGATGCAAAATATAAAAATCAGGAATCAAAGACATTAATACCTGCAGAAATTTCAGAAGAAAAATCAGAAGAAATTAGAAAATTGGCAGTAAAGGCTTTTAAATCAATTGATGGTAAAGGTTTGTCTAGGGTTGATTTCTTTATAGAAAATGGTACTGAGAAAGTATACATAAATGAAATTAATACTTTGCCTGGTTTTACAAGTATTAGTATGTATCCAAAACTTTTTGAACAAGTTGGAATTAAATATTCTGAGTTGTTGGATGAGGTTATAGAATTAGCTTCTGAATAAATGTTACAATTTACAGTTTTAAAAAATTTTGTGTGCAAGTTGCCCCCTTAAGGGTTATATATATTTGATATTGTATCCTGTTCATTACGTTTAAAAAGAAAATCTAAAATACCTAACTGAGCCTCTCTCACTTATGACAGAAATGTATATATGTATATTATTTTAAACTTTTCGAATGTGATTAGAACAATATTAGAATTTCTTAAATAAATTTATGGAAAGCGTTCACGTCGAGTGAAGCGAGGACTAAGTGGAATTATCCATCAATTTATTTTAGAAATTCTTATGTTGTGTAATGAACCGAGAAAATGTTTCAAATCATATACATATATACATTTCTTTCGTGAGCATTCCTCAGTTATTTATTTGAGATTTTCTATTTTTCACTTCAATCAAACAAATACAATATCAAATATATATAACTCTTAAGGGGGCAACTTGCACACAAAATTTTTTAAAGCTGCGGATTGTAACAATATGTGAAAAAATATACCCAGTTCAAAAAATTAAAGCAACAAAATTAACATAAAAATATAGACACATATAAAAATCAAATATATAATATT
>CAKOWP010000008.1 GCA_934122385.1 uncultured Clostridia bacterium
TTCATTTTAAAAATGCATAAAAATATTGGAGCAGAAAACTTTCAAAGTTTTCCACCCCAACTATTGACTTTCAGCCAATAAAAAACTGTCATCAGGTAATAAACCAGTGACAGTTTTATTTTTAATTTTTCTTTTTATTTCTTAAATTAACAACAATAGCATCTTCATTGTCAAAAATATAATTAGAATCTGTTGTATCAGTTTGAACTGGATCAATTTCATTTCTGGCATCTATAAAGTCCAATTTTTTAGGATTAAATTTCTTTTTAGGTAATCCATTTTCTGTATCTTCAGTTTCAGTAGTAACACCATCTGAATATTTACCAAAATCATAAGTTTTGACCTTTTGGGCTTCTTTATATTTTGATGCAAGATAATTAAGTTTTCCTTGACCAGCCATTGATTTACCATTGCCACCTCTGATTTTATAAGCACAGTCTTTTTGACCAAGACCTTGTAATTTACCAGGCTTAAAGTATGGAACAAACTTCCATTCAACACTACCATGTTTAGAATCATATTTCATCTTATCAAAATCAATAGAATTACCCATAGACCATTCTCTTTTTTGTCCAAATTCTACACTCCACCAATCTAGCTCATCCTTAGTTCCGCCACCTGTAAAGATTTTACTAGCACAGTTTGATAAAATTGTTTGTCTAGCACCAGAAACATTTAATTGTTCAAGGTTTTGAGCAGATATAACGGTACCAATTTTATATTTTCTATACATTGTAAATATAGGTTCTGTAGCTTTGCAAATAAAATCTGGAAATTCATCAATATATAAGAAATTTGGAACTCTAGATTTTTCAGTACCAGGTCTTCTTAAAACAGCATTTTGCATAGAAATTAAGAAGAAAAGACCAAAAGCTTTATGGTTTGAAGCTCCTAAATCACCACGTCTAGTGCAAATAAAAGTAATTTCACCATTTTTAAGAGCTTTATCAAAATCAATATTATTATGTCTATTACATAAAATAGATTTTACTCCAGGAATTCTTAATAATCTATCAAGAATATCTGCTACAACAGAAATGAAAGTCTCTGTATTGTGTTTATTAGGAGAGTCTTTATAAAAATTATTTTTAAAATAAACAAGTTGAGTATTATATTTCTCCTTTAATTCTTCATCATGTTCTAGAATTTTACACATTTTCTCTATTAATTCAAAGTTTGTAAACATCTTTAACATATCATCTAAGTTTGGTAACATACCTTCATTCATCCTAGGGTACATTTCTTTTAATAATATTGAAACATTTTCAATTGCCTGAATTACTTGAAGCTCTTTAAAAAGTTCATATTTTGAAATGTCAACCATAGCTTTCATTACTGAAGAAATAGTAATTGCTATTTTATTTATATCATCATAAACAAAAGGATTTAAACCAATTGAATTTTTATCTGATGGATCTATTATATTATAAGGTAAACCAAAGTTTTTACAAACACTGATCATATCATCTGAAATCTCTCTATCAGGAGAAAGAACAGTTATACCACAATTTCTATATGTAATTTCAGCTGAAGAGTCTAAAATCATTTTTTTCATATAACCTTTATAAACATCTTCTTTACCTGTAGAAGGAATTAACATATTTAAATTAAAGTTAGTATTTAAATAATCATTATCATAAGGCTTATCTAATACAGCAATTCCAGTTTTTAAAGCAGTAAATCCCATTTCTTTAGCTACTTCTCTAAAGAAAAATTTCCTTTCCAAATCTCTAGCTATCATTGGTTCATAAACTAAAGAGGTTTTCCCAGAACCAGAAGCACCACATACAAATAAAGATTGATATCTAGAAGCTTCAGGCATTGTTATTTGTGCTGCAGTTTCACTATTTTGGAACATATAAATATCACAAGTATATGGACCATGTCCTTGTTTTTTATCAGATAAATCAATTCCACCATAATCCCAGATAGATTGAGTCATATCTTTACTATCATTTACTCCAAAGTATAGGAAATTGAATACTTTTGGAATCATTAATACTGGTAACAAAATTGTCAAAGAAGTCATAGCTGGTCGTATTAAATCAGAGAAATTCGTTACTAAATCTACATATCCAGGGTTAAATACAAGTAAAAGCCATGCACCCATATTAAGCCATTGTATAAACATCGAAATTGCAATTATACTTAATCCAATAATGTATATATTGAATAAAGTAACTTTTCTACTTTTTGTTGAAGCAAATTCTGAACTTCCCGAAAATAGAAATGCAAACACAGGACATGCCAATGCAAATGTGTACATTAATGGTCCCCAGTATGAATAAGAAACTCCAGTAAATAACATTAATAAGAATTCCACAATTCTATCTACTGCAAAATATACGGTTAAAAGTGTTAACACATATGTTGCAAATGTGTTTCTACTAGTTCCTAATTTCTTTAAAAATTTATCTATTATTTTCATTATATAATTGCCCCTTTTTATTAATTATATTTTGTTGCTATTTTTTATTATAAGAAAATTTAAAGAATTCTTATAATAAAGTATATTTTAATTCTATTACTACATATCTATTATCCTATAAAATGGGCAAAAAAACAAGTGTTTTTGAAAAAAAAGTTGCATAAAACACTATAATTTTGATACAATTCATAGCTTTAAAAAAATTTTTGTGTGCAAGTTGCTTCCTCTTAAGGGTTATATATTTGATGTTGTATTCTGTTCATTACGTTTAAAAAGAAAATCTAAAATACCTAACTGAGCCTCTCTCACTTAGGACAGAAATGTATATATGTATATGATTTTAAACTTTTCGAATGTGATTAGAGCAATATTAGAATTTCTTAAATAAATTTATGGAAAGCGTTCACGTCGAGCGAAGCGAGGACTAAGTGGAATTATCCATCAATTTATTTTAGAAATTCTTATGTTGCGTATTGAACCGAGAAAATGTTTCAAATCATATACATATATACATTTCTGTCGTGAGCATTCCTCAGTTGTTTATTTAAGATTTTCTATTTTTCACTTCAATCAAACGAATACAACATCAAATATATAACCCTTAAGGGGAAGCAACTTGCACACAAAGTTTTTAAAAGCTGTGAATTGTAACACAATTTTCAGAATAAATTCAAATAAAGCAACATATAATAATTAAAATTATATAAAAGTGGGGGATGGATTTATGCAAGAAGAATTTAGAAAAGAACAATTAATAAAAGATAAAAGTGAATTTGATAAAGAAATTGAATTAATAAGAAATATAATTAAAACAAGAGAAGAATTAAAAAATGACAATAAAAACTTTGAATTTGCCGAAATGGAATTAGTAGATTATTATATATATCATATAAAAGCAAACCAAGCAAAACTAAATTATTTACTTAAATTAGCCAAAGCAAATGGAATAACAATAGATAGAATAAACCAATTAAAATATGAAAATTATGATGAAGAAATAGGATGAAAAATAGATTCTTTGTTGAATTACACCAATAAATATAATTATAAAAATAAATGAATATATGTCCATATTTATTCATACAAATGTATAAATAAAGTTTGAAGAGGGATGAGTATGGATACAAATATAATTACATATTTAGCATGCATATGTTTTTTATTTATTTTTGGAAGGGTTTTTATAGTTCCAATAAAAAAGATTTTGAAGTTAGTTATTAATTCAATTTTAGGTGGAGTTACAATTTTTTTAATAAATCTTGTTGGGGGAATATGGGGCTTCCATATAGGTCTTAATATTTTTACAAGTATTTTAGTAGGGTTACTTGGACTGCCAGGAGTAGTGTGCTTGGTAATTATAAAGTTATTAATATAAAAAATTTTGACATATAAAATGCACCCTACTTGTTAACTTTTTTTGGCTAATAAGAAGGGTTTACTTCATATATATATATATATATATATTCTTTTGTGCAATATTTGATTTTTATTATTATAGATTAATTATTTGTTGCTGTATCTGTTGACTTTGTATATTCAAACGTCCATTTGTATGCGGTTGTATTGTTTTGATTAGTTATACATACACGTAATGTATTATCAGTATTATGTAATTCCCAATAAATCCAATTACTAAATGGATAACTATACCATACTGTGTTACCAAACAGCTGTTCACCATAAGAATTTATTACACTATCAACATTAGAAATTAAAATTGTTCCAGATGCAGGTAAAGTTGAACCAGTAAGAGTTTTTCTATATATTTTTTTCCCATCTATCCATGTCCCAATTTCTTTTTCTTCAAGACTATATTGATTTTCATTATTATTATTTCCTCTACTTCCAGCTGTGACAAATTCATTTATTGAATTTTCATAATCCGCCAATGTGGTATTTTCTAATGCTTGAGCATTTTCACTTTTTTGTTTTGCGTTATTTGCTTTTTCAAATAAACCTGTTTGCGTTAATACAGATATAGAAATTCCTGCTAATATTAATAAAATAATTATTGTAATAACTAATGCGATTAATGTAATTCCTTTAAAAGATTTTGAATTTGTTTTTAAACCTTTCATTTTCTAAACACTCCTTCTTCTTTGGTTTAAAGTTTTTTTATTGTTTTTTTAAAATTAAAAGACTATTATATCAATATATTTTTGAAAAATTTTTCATCCAAAATAGCGAGAGAAACTCGCTCTTTTAAAAAGATTTTATCATACAATAAAAAAGTAGTCAATGAAGTTAGGAGAAAAACATTGAAAAAGTATGAAAATAAAAATAATGTTATAGGAAATCTAATAAAAGAATATAGAGAAAATTCAAAATTATCTAAAACGGAAGTTAGTAGACAACTACAATTACATGCTGTTTATATTGATCGCACGGAATTAAATAGAATGGAAGAAGGGAGAATGATTGTAAAAGATTTTGAACTTATTGCTTTATGCAAAGTACTAAAAATTCCATTTGAAAAATTATCAGACCTCATAGAATAAATGAAATTTTATAGGGCTTATATTAATTAAAAAAACGGGATTGAAGACCCGTCCCCCAATCCCGAAAAAAACAGGAAAGAAGACATGCGTCCTCAATCCTGATTTTTTTCTATTCAACTGTAACTGATTTTGCTAAGTTTCTAGGCTTATCAACATCCAGACCTTTTTCCTTAGAAATATGATAAGCAAGTAATTGTAATGGAACAATTGACAAAATAGGAGAAACAAAACAATTTGTTTCAGGGATATCAATTACAACATCAAACATACTCTTATCAATATCTTGGTTAGAAACAACCAAAGTTTTAGCACCACGAGTAATAACCTCTTGAATATTACTTACAGTCTTTTTAACTAAATCTTTATCAGTCATAACACCAATAACAGTAACACCATTCTCAATTAAAGCAATAGAACCATGTTTAAGTTCTCCTGCAGGATAACTTTCTGAATGGATATAAGAAATTTCTTTTAATTTCAAAGAACCTTCTCTTGCAACTGTTTCATCAATGCCTCTACCAAGGAAGAAAACATCTTTTTCTTGATAGATTTTTTTAGCAAATTTTGTAACCTCTTCGTCACATTTTAAAACTTCTTCTATTTTTTTAGGTAACTCTAAAATATTTTTCTTAATATCAACTAATAAACCTTCGTTAGCTGTTCCAAGTATTTCTGCAAAATAAATTGCTAAAATAGTCATTAAAACAACTTGAGAAGTATAAGCTTTTGTAGAAGCAACTGCTATTTCTGGTCCAGCATGTGTATAAATTGAATAATCTGCTTCTCTTGTTATAGAACTTCCAATTACATTAGTAACTGCAATAGTTTTAGCACCTTTTTCTTTTGATAATTTTAATGCTGCTATTGTATCTGCAGTTTCACCAGATTGAGATAAGAAAATACATAAAGTTTTGTCATCTATAATTGGATCTCTATATCTAAATTCTGATGCAATATCGACTTCTGTAGGAATTCTACAAAGTTTTTCAATAGAATTTTTTCCTGTAAGACCTGCATGCATTGCAGTACCACAAGCTACAATATAAATTTTATTTAAGCTTGATAAATATTCTTTTGTAAATTTAAGTTCATCAAATTCACATTTTGAATTTACATTTATTTTAGCACCTATTGTCTCTCTAATGGCAGTAGGTTGTTCAAAAATTTCTTTTAACATGAAATCGTCATAGCCTTCTTTTTCAGCTGCTGTAGCATTCCATTCAATAGACTGAGTTTTCTTTTCAATTTCATTTAAATCTTTATCATAAAATTTTGCAGAATCTTTTGTTAAAACAACAAATTCTAAGTCATTTAAAAGATAAAAATCTTTTGTGTAAGAAAGTATAGCTGGTATATCTGAAGATAAATATTTTTCGTCCTCACAAGTTCCTATAACTAATGGGCTATCTTGTCTTACAACTATCATATTATCAGGGTAAAGACTTGAAATAACTTCAAGTGCAAAACTTCCTTTTAAATCTAAACAAGCATTTTTTACAGCTCTTAAAAATTTTAAATCATCATTTTCTGTATCTTTTGTAAAATAATAATGTATTAAGTTAGGGAGAACTTCTGTATCTGTTTGAGAATAGAATGTATATCCTTTTTCTGTTAAAAATTTTCTTAATTCATTGTAATTTTCAATAATTCCGTTATGAACTACACTAAATGTTTTTGAATTATCTTGATGAGGGTGAGAGTTCTCCTTTGATGGCTTTCCATGTGTTGCCCATCTTGTATGAGCAATACCAATAGTTCCTTCTAATTTATCAATTCCGTCTAAATTTGATAAGTTTTTAACTCTTCCTTTATCTTTCATTATTGATAATCCATTTTTTTCGATTGTTGAAATACCAGCAGAGTCATATCCTCTGTATTCCAATCTTGTTAGCCCTGCTAAAAGAATAGGGCATGCTTTTTTTGTTCCTATGTAACCTACAATTCCACACATAATTTAAATCCTCCTAAATATATATTGAAAATTTTTAAAAATTAATTTGATACATTAACACATCAAAATAAAATTGATAGAGTTAAAATATCTGAATCAATATTTTTAAAATTTATGGAATTGAAAGTATGCAAACTTAAAATATTAACTTCTGTTCTAATATTACTATTAGTTTTTAATTAATACTGATGACCTTAAGTAAAAGCCACTAGAGCATCCGCCGAATTTTTCGATAACTCTAGACCTCGTCAACCTCCTGAAAATAGTGGTCCTGGCGCTTGATAAATAACTCCTTTCTTGATATTTTTATGCATCTTTCAATTTTACTTTATTATATTACATCAAAAGAAAAATTTGTGCAAGTACTTTACAAAAAATAATCTTGATTTAATACTAACTTATAATGTATAATAAATATAGAAAAAATAAAGAAGGAATTAAAATGTTTAACATAGAAGAAGAATTAAAAAAATTACCAGGAAAGCCTGGAGTATATGTAATGCACGACAAAGACGACAATATAATCTATGTAGGAAAAGCAGTTTCATTAAAGAACAGGGTAAGGTCATATTTTAGAAAAACAAATAAGACCGAAAGAATCAAAAAAATGGTAAGTTTAATAGACCACTTTGAATACATAGTTGTTGACAATGAAGCAGAAGCATTAATTTTGGAATGCAACTTAATCAAGAAAAACAGACCCAAATTCAATGTTTTATTAAAAGATGACAAAACATATCCGTATATCAAAATAGATGTAAAATCAGATTATCCAACAGTAGTAATAACAAGAAGACTTATAAATGATGGGGCAAAATATTTTGGACCATATGCAAATCCAGGTGCTGCAAAGGAAATGATAGATTTTATAAAACAAAAATATAAAATACGCCAATGTAGAAATTATCAAGGTAGAACAAGGCCATGTCTAAATTATCACATAAAAAGATGTTTAGCTCCATGTATGGGATATGTAACACCAGAAGAGTACAAAAAACAAATTGACGAAATAATTGATTTGCTAGAAGGAAAAACAGATAAAATTTTAAAAGAACTAGACAAGCAAATGCAAGAAGCATCAGAAAAACTAGATTTTGAAAAAGCTGCAGAATTAAGAGATAGAAAACTAGCAATAGAAAGAGCATCATCAAAACAAAAAGTATCAAATATTTCAGAAAACAACATAGATGTTATAGGACTATACAAATCAGAATTAGAAGTATGTATAGAAATTTTCTTTGTACGTGGAAGTAAAATGATAGGAAGAGAACACTACTTTTTCCCAGAATTAAAAGATATGGAAGATAGTGAAATTTTATCAGGATTTATAAAACAATATTATTTAGAAAATCCAAATATACCAAGCAAAATAATGTTGAGAGAAGAATTGCCTGAAAAAGAGGTAATAGAGCAATGGTTATCCACAATGTTAGGAAAAAAAGTGGAATTAAAAAGCCCTAAAAAAGGCGAAAAACTAAGATTTGTAGAGATGGCAGAAAATAATGCAAAAGTCACACTAGAAAACAAGGAAAAAGACAAATCAGAAATATTAATGGAACTAAAAGATGCACTTAAAATGGACAAATTACCACGAAAAATCGAAACCTATGATATATCAAATATATCAGGAGAATTCATGGTTGCGGGAATGTGTGTAATGCAAGATGGAGTTATTAAGAAAAACTTATCAAGAAGATTTAAAATAAAAACAGTTTTAACACAAGATGACCCTAAATGTATGGAAGAGGTTGTAACAAGAAGACTTGCACATTCAATAGACCACGAGGATAAAGGCTTTGGAAAACTGCCAGATGCAATATTTGCAGATGGTGGTATAACACAAATTAGAGCAATTAGAAATGCTATAAACAAATATGAAAATCTGGATATAAAAATATTTGGTATGGTCAAAAACGACAAGCATCAAACAAGAGCATTGATAGACGAAAATAGAAATGAAATACCAATTTCAGAAAATCTTATGAACTTAATAACTAGATTCCAAGACACAGTGCATGATACAGCAATTACATATCACAGAAAATTACGTGCCAAAGCAATTACTAAATCTGAGTTAGACGATATTGAGGGAATAGGTGAAGTTAAGAAAAGAGAGTTGCTTAAAAAGTTTGGAAGTGTTGAAAAAATAAAACAAGCATCAAAAGAAGAATTAATGCAAGTAAAAGGAATAACAGAAAAAATAGCAGAACAAATAAAAAATGGAGATTAGAGGAACACTACCTCAAATCTCTATTTTTAAAAATATAGTATTAAGTGGACATTACCCCAAATCCATATTAGTTCATGTAAGGCAACCAAATTTATTTAGAAACCAAATATATATTATCCATAACGACCTCAGAATTAGGACCAATTTCAGATTTATAAAGCAAAGAAATATTCTTAAAATCAGACTCTTCCTTAATTCTATTCAAAATAGCATCATTATCCATATATGACTTAATAGATAAAATATAAGAATTCTCGCTATTTAAACTATCATCATCGATAACACAATGAAGCTCATCATTATTATTAACATTAACAATTAAAGTTTTATCATAAATCATCATTTCTGGAACACTTTGCATATGATTAAAGAAATTATCATAAACATACACAAAAGATTTATCCTTATTTTCTTCGGCGATATCTAAAATATTTTTATAATTCTCATACAAGAATAATGGCTTAGAAAATATAAAACCATTTATTACTAAAGCAAGAGAAATTGCAATAAATAAAATATTTTTATATTTAAATTTAATAAATTCATTTAATATAAAGAAAAATGTTAAAACCACAAAAGGAATAACAGGCATTATATATCTCAACTCTTGGAATGATGTCATTCTAACAGCTATAAAATAGTAAAAAATGCTTGGAACAATTGTAACTATAACAATGAACTTTTCTTTACTTTTTACACATAAAACAATAGTAGCAATTGCAAATAAAATTAGTGTAACAACCATTAAAGCTACATTTGAGTTATTTATACTAAAAGCATAAGCAAGATGCTTTAAATATTCAAAAACATGAATAAAATATCCACTATTTTCTAAATTTGAAACACCTCTATCTGAAAATAACAAATGTTTTATACAAGGTACAAATATAAGAATTCCAACAGCTGCATAAACAATGTGTGATATAACATATTTAGAAATTATTTTTTTATCTTTTTTAGTTCTTATCATTTCAATTAACATTATTGCAAATATGAAAAACGCATAAATTGCAAAAAAGTATTGTGTTAAAAATCCCAAAACAGTTGTAGCTCCAAGCTGAATCGTAAACTTTTTATCCATTATAAAATCATTTTTATATAATTTTAAACTTAAATAAAAATAAATTAAAATAAATAATGTAAGAAGCATGTACATTCTTTGGAAAATAACCATAGAAATTGTACCCATTGATAAGCTATACAAAATTAAAATAGGTATTATCAAATGTTCTTTATTTAATAATTTTAAAATTTTTATAAGAACATAGCAACTTAATATAAAAGCAATGATATTAACTATAAAAGCAGAGTACATTGAATATTTTCCACCAAAGAATAAAGTTGAAAAATGAACAAGTGTATAAAAAAATGGCGGATGATTATCACGTGCTTGGTTCATATATAAAGCTTTAAAATTAAATAAATTATTAAAAGTTAATGTCATAGAATTTTTAAAATAATCACTATTTCTCCAAACTGGATCATTTCCAGTATCATAAGCGGAAATTAAACCATCATTTGGGTTAACAGACGTACACAAAGTATAGCCTTCGTCTTCATGTAGACCAATTTTTTTTGTCTGAAAAAAAACAATTATTCCAGACATTATTGCAATTAAAATTAAAACTATAATTCTTTTTATATTTTCTTTATTTTTTAACATAAAAATCAGCCTTTCTATATAAAATAGGAAACCATGGGCTTTATTGCCCAGGTTTCTTAAAGACAGTTCTCATATTTACATGAGAGCCGTCCTGACGGACAAATCGAATACCGATTGGATTAATGTTACGATTTCTCCGAGCTAACATCTTAACAAAAGAAGATATTAGCAAGACAAATGTAAAGAAAATAAAAATCTTTTTCTTCATTGTTGCCTCCTTAAGATGTATTAATTGTGTCGAAAAGATTATAACACCATTTTAAAATTTTAACAATAAAATTCTAATAATTGGAATATTTTATTTATATATTGAATATACATATTAAAAATGGGACAAAAATTTAAAATAATTTTTAAGTACATTTTAAAGGGGGATTTTTAATGGAAAATATTTTTAATGTAAAGTATAATTCAAAATTGGACAGGCTTGAAATACCAAAAGAAAATAGAAAATTTAAAATATTTGATTTTTTTAGAAATCATAAATTCTTTTCTACAATTTTAATGAGCTTTTTTGTTTTTTCAGGTATAAATTTTTACTTGATTTTTAGTTTTTTGAAAATTTTAGAAAATATTTGATAAAACAAAATTTAAAATCTTAAAATAATCCTTTAAAAAAATAAAAAAATATGGTAAAATAGAACTATTCTAGGAAAGAGGAGGATAGTAGCTATTAAGCTATATAAAAAATATGAAACTAGCAAATGAATGGAAAGATTATAAAATAATAGACATGGCAGATGGCCAAAAATTAGAAAAATGGGGAGATGTAATATTATCAAGACCAGACCCACAAATAATATGGAAAGACAAAAGCTATCCAAAAAAATGGAAAGAAATAAATGCAACATATCACAGAAGTAGTTCTGGTGGAGGTTCATGGGAATTCAACAAAAAAATGCCTAAACAATGGCAAATAAAATACAAGAATTTAACATTTAATATCAAACCAATGGGCTTTAAACATACTGGTCTATTTCCAGAGCAGGCAGTTAACTGGGACTGGATGATAAACAAAATTAAATCAGAAAAAAGAGAAATAAAAGTATTAAATTTATTTGCATACACAGGAGGAGCAACAGTAGCGTGTGCATCAGCAGGAGCATCAGTATGCCATGTTGACAGCTCAAAAGGAATGACAACATGGGCAAAAGAAAATATTGAGTCCTCAGGTTTAAAAGATAGACCAGTTAGATTTATTGTTGATGATGTTGTTAAATTTGTAAACAGGGAAATAAGAAGAGGCAACAAATATGATGCAATAATAATGGACCCACCATCATATGGTAGAGGAGCAAAAGGGGAAGTATGGCAATTTGAAAATAATATATATGATTTAGTAGAATTGTGTACAAATGTATTATCAGATAACCCATTATTTTTCTTAATAAATTCATATACAACAGGAATTTCAAGCAAGGTTTTAGAAGATATTTTGAATTTAACCGTTGCCAAAAAATATAAGGGAAAATTGGAATCAGGAGAAATAGGAATTCCTATGGAAAATTCTAACCTGGTATTACCATGTGGAATCTATGGTAGATGGGAAATTTGAAAAATAATTACAATTTTGGCTGCGTCAAATTTCATTTAAAATGCGGTTACATACATATGTATGCGCCCTTGCCTTTTAAATAAAATTTTCCTTGCCAAAATTTAATTCTTTTTCAAATTAATAATTTATGCTTGAAAAAGGAGAATATATGCAAAATTTAAAAGTAATTTATGAAGATAATCATATTATAGTAGTAGAAAAAACACCCAATATTCCATCACAATCAGATAAAACTGGTGATATAGATATGCTTACACTTGTAAAACAATATATAAAAGAAAAGTATAATAAACCTGGAAATGTATATTTAGGGCTTGTACATAGACTAGATAGACCAGTTGGTGGAATAATGATTTTTGCTAAAACTTCTAAAGCGGCAGGAAGACTAAGTAATCAAGTAAGAGAAAAAATATTTAAAAAAGAATATTTAGCAGTGGTTGATGGAAAATTAAATCAAAAGAAGCGGAAGTTTAGAAAACTACTTATATAAAGATGAAAGAAACAATATGAGCAAAGTTGTTAGCAAAGATAAGAAAAACGCAAAACTTGCTAAATTAGATTATGAGGTAATAACATATAATGAGGTAAAGAATTTGAGCCTATTAAAAATAAACTTACATACAGGAAGGCATCATCAAATAAGAGTACAACTATCAAATTTTGGACATAGTATTTTTGGAGATCAAAAGTATGGAACAAGAGGACAAGGAAAACAAATAGCATTATGGGCATACAAATTAACAATTGAACATCCAATAAGTAAAGAAAAAATGACATTTACAGATTTGCCAGAAACAGTTGGAACTTGGTGCATTTTAAGAAATATAAATAATTTATAAGTTAAGAATGTTAAAAGAAATTTATAAAATTCTTTTAACATTTTTTGCGTATTAAAAAGTTATGCGACATTTTTGATATGTAACATTATATTTCACAAAAGATTTATTTCATAAATTTAAAACAACTTTTACAAAAATAACAAAATATTTTATAAAAAAGAAAAACAGAAATAATCTAAAATAAAAACAACTTTTTATAAAAGAAATGTTCTATTTCGAAAATTAGATGTTAAACTATAGAAAACTTAAGAAAAAAGAGTGGTGAGAATAATGGTAGATAAAATCACAGAATTTCTAACCAACAAAATTAGAAAAGAAATGCCAGAAATAGATGATGAAAGAGCAGAAGTTATAAACTATGGCCTTCAGATTCTAGTTGGCGAAGTTCCAAAAACATTTATAATGTTAGCAATAGCATATTTGTTAGGCGTTTTTAAATTAACATTGATAACATTTCTAATACTTATGCCATATAGAACTTTTTCAGGAGGGTTTCATCTAAAAACTCATATAGGATGCATAGTAACAACATGTTTATTCTATTGTGGAACAGCATTACTTGCAAAATATATTGCTTTTAATGAAATTTCTAAATACATTATAACTATAGCATTAGGAATTTTTGGAATAATTATGATAAAATTATATGCACCAGCAGATACAGAAAATGTTCCAATATTAAGTAAAAAGGTTCGAAAACAAAAACAGGTTTTATCATATATAACTTTTATAGTTGGGTTAGCAGTAGCTCTAATTATTAAAAATAATATAGTTTCAAATATAATAATATTTGGATATTTAATGCAAACATGTATGATTACAAAATTAGCTTATAGATTAACAAACAATAAATATGGATACGAAGTATATGAAAATACTTCAGAACAAATGAGTTAATATTAAAAATACAGCCGGCGTATTTTTATATTATATATAAAAAACAAAGGAGGAATGCTTTATGTTAAAATTATTAGCAAAAGTAGCAGAAAAATATGCAAAATCTACTAACACAGCTTGTGGAATTTGGTGGTATTTACATCAACCACAAATGCCAGCAAGTTTGATTAAAAAGGACTAATAAATACGTTATTAATTTTAAGTATAGGTAGTTCGACAATGCTTATACTTAAATACATAATATACTTTTATGTTATTTTATATAACAATTCCAAAAGGACAGGTAAAACTGTCTTTTTTATATTATAGGGAAGTTCTCCGAACTTCCCTATAATATAAATACTTTGCACAGAAATTTGCATAAAGCAAATTCCACGCACGAACAAAGACTCGGACTTAAAAATGTATTAATAAGCGATAATGTTATTAATGTCCGCGTTTGTTCTAGTAAAAAAATCAATTATAAAAAAAGACAATTGATTTTTTCAATTGCCTTTTAATAATAAATCTCTAATTGTTGTGAAAAATATTGTTTATCTTTTGTAGTATATAGATTAATATTATTATTTTTATTTATTATTTGTCTAATTTCCCATAAGCCAAGTCCTGTATGATTGACTTTACCAGTTACACCTTTTTTGAAAATATTATCTAAATTAACATTTTTATCATTGTAAGTATTTTCTATTAATATTATATTTCTGTTATTTCTTGAATCATTTCTAAAAGAAATGTTAATTATTTTTTTATCACATTCAGATGCTGCATCTATCGCATTATCTAATAATATTCCCAAAATTCTTGCAAATTCATAAATTTTCATATTAAGATTATTTAAATCTAACAAAAATGTTAAATTAACTTTTATTCCTTTTTCTTCTGCTTCATTATATTTAGTTGTAAGTAAATTATAAATTCCAGGATTATTTATAATATCAGGATTTAACACATATAAATTATTTACTTTAGAACAATCTTCTTGAAGCTGAGAATAATATTTTTCTAAAACTTCCATATCTTTGGTTTTAACATATCCACCAATTGTTGTAACTATATTATCAAAATCATGTTTAAATCCTCTAACACTATCATGTAAAATATGCAAAGTTTTATTATATTCTTCAGCACTTTCCAATTTTTGAGTTGTAGTAACCAGTTTTTGAGTAGTTGTAAATAATTTTATTATTCTATTTAATGTATAAAAACTTAAACCAAAATAAGTTAATAAACAAATAAAATTAAAAAAAGTATATGCTAAAGGAAGTACATCAGCATAATTAAATGTTAAAAACATTTGAATTATAATATAAATAACTCCAAACAAGAAATTTGACATTATAATATATTTATTCTTTTTATCCAAATTGTCTAAAATGTCTATCTTAAAATTCTTATGTTTCAAACAGTAAGCTATAATAAAAGCTATTAGATACATAAAAATAACAGGTGGAAATCTATAGATAGGAATGCTAATTAATTCATCATTTGAAATATTTAATAATGACAAATAAGGATTAGTAATTAAAACACCTAATAAACTAAAAATAATACTTGGAAATAGTGATGCAATCACAGTTTTAAGCAAATTTAGTTTAAATATAAAATAAAATATTAGAAATCCAGCCACATAATTTAAAATAACATTAAAAGGTGATTCAATAATGAATTTTGATAATATAGATATTACAGAAAATACCGTAATATATAAAATAGATTGTTTCTTAGTAGCTTTAATGTCAAATAAATTTAGTATTAAATATAAAGACAACGGAGCCTCAACTAGAAAGATTAAGAAAGATGTACCAACATTAGTAAGTATTTCATTCGGCGTACTCAACGCCAACCATATATTATTTAGAACACTCATTATCCTTAACCTCCTTTAACAAATCCTTTTTAAACTTAGGACCAATATCACAAGTAGAATTATCACTAAAATAAATCAAATTAGAAACAGGATCTAAATTTGCAATATTATTTATATTAACAATATATGATTTATGAGCCCTAATGAAATTACTAGGAAGCAAATCTTGAATTTTATTAAAAGAACTATAAGTTTCATAATCTCTATTCTTAGTATGGAAAACTAACTTCATACCATCACGTTTTATAAACAAAATTTCACTTTCATCAATAATTGTTTTCTTATTATCAATTTTTATATATTTTTTTGGTAATCCATTTATATCGTCAAAAAGACGAACAACAGTCTCTTCAAGTCTTTCAGCAGTAACAGGCTTAGCCAAATAATCAAAAGTTTTAAATTTATACGCCATCATTGCATATTCCAAATGAGCAGTAGTAAAAACAAAATAAGTGTTTTTATTACGCTCTCTAACTTTAGAAGCAATTTCTAAACCAGAAGTATTTGCCTTTAAATTTATATCTAAAAACAATACATCAGTTCTGTTTTCATCAATATAATCTAATAATATGTCAGTATCTGTTGTTTTTAAACCAATTTGTGCATCATAATTATGCTTAATAAAAATGCCTTCAAGAATTTTAGAAAACTTATCTAAAATATTAGGGTTATCATCACATATAACAAAATTTAACATATAATCCCCTCCTACAAATAAAAAATAATTTGGAAAAAAAGTAATCGACAAAAAACAAAAAATTTCCTTTATTTTCCAGAAACAATAACAATATAATCTAAAATAATATCAATGTCAATAGAAAATTTACAAAATTATCCAATTGGTAAAAAGATTAGTATCAATACTATTTAGAGGTGGAACTGATTATATTATCATATAAAAATAAATAGTAGAAAGATGTCAAAAAATAATACATACAAGACAAATGTTTTGAGTCTTAGGAAAAGAATAAGTAATAAAGAAAGAAGAAAACACATAATATTAAAAAAGAAAATAATGTTTAAAATAAAAGATTAAAAAGCTAAAATCTTAAAATTAGTTTTGAACATTGAAAGGGGAATCAAACTAAAATGAATATAAAAAAGAAAACAACAAGCAAAATATTAATTATATTAGTAGCAATACTTACATTAACAATAATAAGCGCACATAATAAAGGAGAGACAGTAGTTACAAATGCTCAGACATTAAGTACAAAAAAGATAGGATGGGGAATAAAAAGAAATGATAACCATCAACAACCAGACTTAGGGAAAACAAACAAAGAATTATTAGAAAAAAACAATGGAATAGCAATAGGCAATGATAAAGACAAAAATATATATTTAACATTTGACGAAGGGTATGAAGCAGGATATACGAAACAAATATTAGCAACATTAAAAGAAAATAATATTAAAGCAACATTCTTCATAACAGCTCATTACTTAAACACACAACCAGATTTAGTAAAACAAATGATAGATGAGGGACATATTGTCGGAAACCATACAGTAAACCACAAAAGTATGCCAACACTATCAGACGAGCAAATCAATTCAGAGGTAATGGAATTGCATAAATCAATTTATGAAAAGTTTGGATATGAAATGAAATATATAAGACCACCAATGGGAGAATTCAGTGAAAAAAGCATCAGTGTAACTAATTCTTTGGGATATAAAACAGTAATGTGGTCTTTCGCATATGAAGACTGGAATGAAAATAAACAACCAGAAGAACAAAATGCTAAAAAGAAAATAATAGATAATGTTCACAATGGAGAAATTATGCTTTTACATGGAAATTCAAAGACAAACACAAATATACTAGGAGACATTATAAAAGAAATAAAAAGCATGGGATATGAATTTAAATCATTAGATGAATTTAAGAAATAAATATACGAGGAATCTGTGTAAAATTTTTTTTAGTACTTAATATGTATTAGAAGGAAAGTTTGAAAAATAATTGTAAAATACAGTATTTTTAATCAAATTTTGTGCCCTATAAGAAAGGAATGGTAGTAAAAATGAAAAAAAGAAAAAGCAGTTTTTCAAAGATAGATAGATTATTGGAAATGCCACAAGAAGTTTACACAGATACACCCAAAATAACAATAACAGGATTTAATGAAATGATAATAGAAAATTTTAAGGGAATTTTAGAATACGAAGATTATTATATAAGAATAAATACATCTTTGGGAATTATAAATATAAATGGATTTGAACTAAAATTAGAAAATATGACAAATGACGATATTAAGGTAAAAGGAAAAGTAGAGAGCATAGATATAGAAAGAAATTTTGATTAAGTACTTATACATTAAAAAATAATATTTCTAAAGAACTACAATTTTACAATAAAAAATGAGAGGGAAAATATGTTAATTAAAATAATATTTAATTATATAATTGGATACATAAGAATATCAATAGAAGGATATTATATAGAACGTTTTATAAATATATGTAGAAACAATAAAATAACTATATGGAACTTGAAAAGAGACAAAAACGTAAAATTAGAATTAAATATGGGAATAAAAGATCTAAAAAAAGTTGCAAAAATAGCAAGACAAACTAAATGCAAAATTAAAATAACAAGAAAAAGAGGACTACCATTCATATTTAATAAATATAAGAAGAGAAAATTATTCTTTGCATTTTTAATAGTAATGATTATAGCATTAGCAATATCTTCTAATTTTATATGGAATATTGAAGTAGTAGAAGAAAATGAAAAAATGGAAAATATATATCAAGATGTTGTTGAATGTGGTCTTTCAATAGGAACATTAAAATCAAAAATAAATACTAAAGATATAATAAACAAAACAAGATTAAAACGAGATGATATTGCATGGATGGGAATAGAATTAAAAGGAACAAATGCAATTGTAAAAGTTGTAAAAGCAACATCAAAACCAGATATAGTAAATGAAGAAGAATATTGCAATATAGTATCAGACAAAAATGGAATTATAACAAAAATAAATGCACAAAATGGAACAATTGCAGTTAAGGTAGGAGATACAGTAAATGTTGGAACAACACTTATAAATGGATGGATGGAAGGAAAATATACTGGAATAAGATATGTACATGCAAAAGGAGAAATTCAAGCAAAAGTATGGCATACAAAAAGTAAAAAAATTCCATATAATGCTACGGAAAGAATAGAAACAGGCAATATTGAAAACAAATATAAAATAAAAATAAATAATTTTGAAATAAATTTATCAAAAGGGGTTTCAAAATTTGAAATTTATGATACAATAGTGATGGAGAATAAATTCAAGATATTTTCAGATTTTTATTTACCAATTTCTTTAATAAAAATAACAAATAAAGAAATAAAAGAAGAACAAAAAAATCATACAATAGACGAAGCAAAAAACTTAGGGATAGAAGAGTTACAAGAAGAATTGGACAATGAAATTCAAGACAAAGAGAAAATAGTAAATAAAATCATCAACACATATGAAAAAGAAGACGGAATTGAAATATATGTGACATATGAGGTACTAGAGAATATAGGGACAAATGAAAAGATTGTCTTTTAAAAAACGAAAGGATGATTGAAATGGAAGAAAGAAGCCTAAGAATAACAGGAACAAACACAACATTTTTTAACAAAATTACAAAAACATTAACAAAAATTTTAATACCAACAAAAATAGGTATTAATGGAATGTTAATATCAATTAAAAGAAATAGCTTAATAAAAGCATATGAAAACTTCAAAAAAGACACAGAAAATTATGACAAGGAAGAATTAGAAAAAAAATATGATGAAGCATACACTGTGTACTTAGAAGCATTAGATAAATATGTAATGGATTCTATTTATAAAAAAGTGAAAAACAATACAGCATCAGAATTTGAAAAAAATGCTTTGGCAAAATATTACGAAGTTACAAGCTTAAAAGAAAAAGAATATATGGACTATAAATATAGAAAACAAAAATATTTATTAGAACTAGATAAAGAAAGTGTTGATGTATCTGCAAAAGAAAAAGTTCAAGAAAAATATAACAAATTCTATGTAGACAAAATGGATGCTTTATATAAAGCAATACTTAAAAATTATTCAATAAAACTTGCAGACACAACAAACATATATGATTCTTCAAAAGAATGGATATATGTAAAAATATTCTATACATTAGAAGAATATATAAAAAATATATTACCATTAAAAATGGAAATTAATCCAAAAGATGAATTTAAAGACATAATATATGATTATGAAAGATTTGAAAGCTACACAGTAGGAAAATTAGATACAAAAGATAACATCGAAAAAAATATGATATTATTAGGAATAAGTAGAAAATTATTTACACATAGTATTCCACTAATAGTTGCAGAACAATGCTATGAAAAACTACTTAAAGATGCAAGAGTATTGGTACAAGACACAAAAATGGCAGCAAAAAGAGAAAAAGCATATGCAATGTTAATAAATTTAATAGAAGACTACAATATACGTTTATTATCAACAAAAGTATACTGGAACGATATGAAAGAAAGAGATAACTATAGAAAATATTGGGACAAGTATAAAGAAATATCAAAATTAAAAGATGTTGATTTTGTAGAGTATATGAGACAAAAAGAAATTTTATTTATAAAAAATGACATGAAAAAATTAAAAAATTCAAAAGTAGATTACTCAAAAATAATAACATATTATAGAAGAAAATTAATAGACTACGGAGCAATTAGAGAATTGAAAAATGACTATAAATCAATAGGAAAATATACTGGAACAATAAATAAGGAAGACAGGGTGGTAGCATAATGTATGAAATTACATATTTAGATATTCAAGAAAACAAAGGATATGAAGAAACTATAAAAAGAGTCGTTGAAAAATGCTTTGAAGTAGAAGGACTTCTAGATTCAAAACTAATTATGACAATAACATTAACAACACCAGAAAATATAAGAAAAATAAATAAAAAATATAGAAAAATAGATAAGGCAACAGATGTATTGTCATTTCCAATGTTTGAAAAAGCAGAGTTAGACGAAAAAATAAAAAATAAAGACTTTTTATATGAAGATGTTTTAGGAGACATCATAATTTCAATAGAAAAAGTAAAAGAACAAGCAGAAGAATATGGACATAGTTTTGAAAGAGAACTAAGTTATATGGTAGTACATGGATTTTATCATCTAATGGGATATGACCATATAGAAGAAGAAGACAAAAAAATAATGAGACCTAAAGAAGAAAAAGTACTAGAACAATTAAACATTACTAGAGACTAACTATACCAAAATTAAAAAGGGGGAAACCATTAATGAGTAGTAAAACTACAAAAATTTTAATAACAGTATTAGTTATATTAATAATAGCCTTTGGAGGAATAATGGCATATAAAATAACTAAAGATAAGAAAAATAATCAAACAGAAGAAACATCAGCAAATAAAGAAGACAGTGTATTAACAGCAGGAGTTGAAGAAAAAAAAGTAAAAATTTTTAACGGCAATGATAGACCAATTGCAGTAATGATAGACAACCATAACCAAGCATGGCCACAAGCCGGATTAAATAAAGCATATTTAGTTTATGAAGCGATTGTCGAAGGCGGAGAAACTAGATTAATGGCATTATTTAAAGGTGTAACAGTTGATAAAATAGGACCAGTAAGAAGCTCAAGACATTATTTCTTAGATTATGCTATGGAAAATGATGCAATATATGCACATTTTGGATGGAGTCCACAAGCACAAAGTGATATAACAAAATATAGCATAGACAATATAAATGGAATTACAGAAAGTGAATCAACATTCTGGAGAGTAAAAGATAAATCAGCACCACATAATGCAGTTACAAGCACAGAAGCATTATTAAAAGTAGCAAAATCAAAAGGATATAAAACAACATCTGATAAAAAAAGTGTCTTAAATTACACTACAGACGATGTTAATTTAGAAGATGGACAAGGAGCAACAAGTGTAACAATACCACATTCAACACTTCAAACTGTTAAATACGAATATGACGAACAAAATCAAGTATATAAAAGATATGCTAGAAAAAAAGCACAAACAGACTGGGATACAGGAAATAGCATAACAACAAAAAACATTATAATAACATTCTGTGATAATTATACATTACCAGATAGTGAAGACAAAGGTAGACAAGGACTAAAAAATACAGGAACATTTGATGGATATTATATAACAAATGGAAAAGCAATAAAAATTAAATGTATAAAAGAAGCAAGAAACACACAAACAAAATATCAAGATTTACAGGGAAATGAAATAAAAGTAAATGATGGAAACACTTGGATAAATATATGTCCAAAAGATGCTAAAGTTGTAATAGATGGACCATCAACAACAGAAAGTACAACAAATAACAATATGTAAATAATTTAAAGGTTATATTTAAAAGGAAAGTTGTAAAACTTTCCTTTTATACAAAATACATGGTACACAAATCATGATATAAAACATAAAAAATGCATAAAGGAAGGATGTGAAAAAATGAATATATATGATACAGCAAATAAATTAGCACAAGAACTAAAACAATCAGAAGAATATGTTAATTACAAAATGGCAAAAGAAGCATTAAGTTTAAATCCAGAATTAAAAAAGAAAATAGAAGAATTTGAAACAGCAAGATATGAAGCTCAAATAGTTGCAATGCAAACAGGAAAAAATGACGAAGAAAAAACTAAAAAAGTTCAGCAATTATATATTGAACTTTTTGAAAATCAAGATGCAGCAAGATTTTTTGAAGCAGAAACAAAATTTAATATCATTTTAGCGGATGTCAATAAAATAATTGGTGATGCAGTAATAGATGTTATAAAATAAATATGGAATTGTGTAAGATAACATTATTAGTAAAGTAAGAAGTTACAAAATAATTATATTTTCAAGAAGGGAATAAATAAAAATGGAATTAATAATTTTACTAATAATTATGATAATAATATATCTGATATCAAGATATATATTCGATGTAAACATTAAAAAAATAAAACAAATAGGTGAAGACAAAGAATTAGATAAGCTAACACAAAAATATCCGGAAAACATAGAAATATGCAAGTGGTATTTGAAAAAATTAAAAAATGAAAATGTAAAAATTGAAGAAGATAAAAATTCAAACACAACATTATACTTAGTAACAAGTAATAAAATATTTATTGCAGATTTAAAAGAAAGTTATACAAGAATTCAAACAATTGCACATGAATGTTTACACTCAATACAAAGTAAAAAATTACTATGGTTCAATTTTATATTTTCAAATATTTATCTAATTTACTTTTATATAATATGTATTTTAGCAATTTTAAAAATATTGCCTATTGGTACAACCTTTTTATCAATACTAATTATATTTGGACTAACATATTATGCAATAAGAACATATCTTGAAAATGACGCAATGATTAAAGCAAGATTTTTAGCCAAAGAATATATGCAAGAATTAAAGATTTCAAGCAATGAAGAAATTGATAAAATTGTAAATAAATATGATGAATTAAATGATGTAGGAATCAAGTTTACAAATTTTCAATTTTTAAGTAAAGTATTAATAAAAACAATTGTGTTTACTATTATTTTAATGATTTTTTAAAATAGAGAATAGTTTACTTGCATTTTAAAATTATATATGATAAAATATGCCAAGTAATATAAAACCACAGGGAGGAAATTTAAATGGAAATAATAAGAACAATATTAACTGTGATATATTTTGTTATAGCATTAGTTGTAATAGTATTAGCATTAATACAAACAAAAGATGATGCTGGATTATCACAAACAATTACAGGTTCTTCAACAAACAACTTTTATGAGAAAAATAAAGGTAGAACTAAAGAAGGAAAACAAAAAAGAACAATGATAATATCTTCAATTGTTTTCGGTGTTCTAACATTAGTATTAGGAATATTATATTTAGCATAAAAATATGAGAGAAAATACTTTCTCTCTATTTTTATATTCTAGGAAAGTTATCATAGTATGATAACTTTCTGTAGAAGATGAATATGGCGGAAATTAGTTTTTGTAGCAGTTTGCACTGCGTACAAAATCTTAATTCCGGTTTTTTTATTGTATAAATCTATATAAAATGCTATAATATTAATAGATTTTAAATTTGAAAGGAAGAAAAATGAATAAAGAAAATATTATTTTAGAATTCATGAAAGACGAAAACTATACACCAATGAAAGCAAAAGAAATAGCAATTATATTAGGAGTACCAAAAAAAGAATACAATGAATTCACACAAACACTAAGAAACCTGGAAGAAAATTATAAGGTAGTAAAAAATAAGAAAAACAGATATAGACTAATAGGCGAAAATTTTGTAGAAGGTATATATAGGAAAAATCAAAAAGGATTTGGATTTGTAAAAATAGAAAATCAAGAAGACGAAATATATATATCAAAAGAAGACTCATTAAATGCCTTAAATGGAGACAGAGTTTTAGTTGAAATAACAGAAGAAAAAAATAAGATAAAAAGAGCAGAAGGAAAAATCAAAAAAATAATAAAACACGAAAAAGATACAGTAGTCGGAACATTCCAAAAAAGTCAAAACTTTGGATTTGTAGTACCAGACGAAAAAAGCTTTGGAACAGACATATTTATATCAAAAAATAATTTTGGAAAAGCTAGAAATGGATATAAAGTATTAGTACAAATAACAAAATATCCTGAAAAAGGAAAAAATGCAGAAGGTAAAATTATAGAAGTCTTAGGAGACCCAAATCAAGCGGGTGTTGATATGTTATCACTAATCAAAGAATATAATCTACCATCCACATTTCCAGAACAAGTTGTGGAAGAAGCAAAAAAATATGGTGATAAAATAGACCAAAAGGACATACCAAATCGTGTTGACTGTAGAGAGCATGTGATTTTTACAATAGATGGTGAAGATGCAAAAGATTTAGATGACGCTGTAAGAGTTACAAAATTAGAAAATGGAAATTATAGATTAGATGTTCATATAGCAGACGTAAGCTATTATGTAAGAGAAGGAAGTTTTCTAGATAAAGAAGCACAAATCAGAGGAACAAGTATATATATGCTTTCTAGAGTAATACCAATGTTACCAAGAGAACTATCAAATGGAATATGCAGTTTAAATGCAGGAGAAGACAGATTCACACTTTCATGTTCAATGGAAATAAATCCAGAAGGAAAAACTATATCAACAGAAGTGTATAAAGGAATAATAAATGTACGCGAAAGAATGAACTATCACGATGTACAAAAAATTTTAGACAAATCTGACAAAGATGTACTAAAAAAATATGAAAAATATATAAAAGACTTTGAATTAATGGCAGAACTTGCAACAATTTTAAAAGAAAGAAGATTAAAGCAAGGATATTTAAATTTAGACATACCAGAAAGTAAAATTGATTTAGACCAAGATGGATGGGCAATAAATGTAGGAAAATATGAAACAAGCTTTAGTAATGAAATAATAGAACAATTTATGCTAAGTGCAAATGAAGCAATTGCAGAAAAATTTTATTGGCTAGAAGCACCATTCATTTACAGAGTTCACGAAGACCCAGACCTAGATAAAATAAAAGACTTAAATAAATTCTTATTCAATTTTGGATTAAAAATAAAAGTAGTAAATGAAAAAGTATATCCAACAGAAGTATCAAAAATACTTGAAGAAATAAAAGGAAAAGACGAAGAAAAAGTAGTATCAACATTAATACTAAGAACACTTAAAGTTGCAAGATATGAATCAGAAAACAAAGGGCACTTTGGAATTGCAAGTAAATATTATTGTCACTTTACATCACCAATAAGAAGATATCCTGACTTGTTTATACACAGAATAATCTCAAAATATTTGGAAGACAATTATGTTGTAGACGATAAATGGATAGAAGAATATCAAGAAAAAGCACAGCAAAGAGCGGCATCATCATCAGAAAGAGAAAAAGTTGCAACTAAGGTTGAAAGAGATAGTGAAGACTTGAAAAAGGCTGAATATATGCAAAATAAAATTGGTGAAGAATATGAAGGAATTGTTTCTTCAGTTACTCAATTTGGTATTTTTGTTGAACTAGAAAATACAGTTGAAGGCTTGATTAGATTTGAAAATTTGGGTGACGAGTATTTTATTTATGACGAAGAGAGAAAAAGGCTTATTGGAGAAAAGACAAATACAACTTATAAAATTGGAGATAAGGTTAAGATTAGGGTTATTTCTGCTAATAAGATGCTAAGACAAATTGATTTTGAAATTGTAAAATAACAAATCTGAAAAATCAAATATTTTTTCAGTAAATTTGGGATTGGGGGCTAGGTCTTCAATCCTCTTTTCTTATTTTTTAAAAGACTGTCCCCTAATCCCTAAAAAAGGGGAGTTTAAGGAACGTCCCTAAATCCCTCTTCCTTTCAAGAAAACAACTATATTAGCAAGAACAAGAACAATAACAGAAAAAACAATAACAGCAATCCCACCAGATTTATTATCTTGAGAATTAATCTCATACAAAGCATAAAAAACAGACTTCAACAAAACAAAAATACTAAAAATAAAAAATAGAAAATTAAAAAAATAATTAATCACAAAATCACCTCTACATTTAAGTTTTATTCAATAAAAAACCTGAATCAATAGTAGTATTAATATTCACATTAAAAGTTGAATTCATATAATTATTAGACCAATTGTAATCCTTAAATTCACTAGTAGTAGAAAAATTAGATAAAGCATATTTACCAATTCCACTTATGTCACTCTTGAATTCTAAAGAAGTTTTATACAGATAATTTAATAAAACATTTTCTAAATAAATATTACAAGTATTAGAAAGAGAATCAAGAAAATCGGAATCCAGGTAATTTTCATCTTCGTCCATAGAGTAAATTTTAGCATTAAAAGAACCATTTATTTTTACATAAGGAGAACCATTTACAATATCAACTTTTGTTTTGCAAGTGCCTTTAGGAGTAACCAAAAGATCAATTTTCAATGTATTATCTTTAGGAGATGGAACAGTTATAATAAAACTATTGATATTATTTTTTAAAATATGAAAACATATTGTTTCAATTGCATCAAGTTCACCAACTAATTTGTCATGCTTAAATGCAACAATACCAATACTTTCAGCAGAACGCATACCAGAAATTGGAGAAGATCCAGATTTTATATTAGAATCGGTTGAAACAGCTGATTGAGAATTAGTTGAAGAAGTAGAACTTACTCCACCTAAAATCGTATGTGGATCACAGGCATTACATAAAAGAGAATTATAAAAATCACCAATAGTTGCATCAGATACATAGCCTGTATATTTTCCTGAATTAGGGAAAATATCATAATACCTTGTAATTGAAGTTTCAAGGCTCGGTATAGAATTCTTTATATATTCATAAGCAGTACATGTTGTTGTAATAATATTTGAAGAAGGCCTAACTTGAACATCATTCATTAAAGTATAAACATGATTAGAAATACCATTTTTTGCAACATCCTCTGAAAAAACAATACTTCTACAATGTGATAAATCAATTTTTCTTGCAAGATAGCTATTCATAATATTAATTGCATTTGGAATCGATGTAGCTTCAACAGTATCCTCAAAAATATTTGCTTCCTGATTTGACCCCTCACTTGTTGATGGGGGATTTACAAATTGAAATGTTACTTTAAGTCCTTTTGTTTCAGAAGTATCGATTCCCAAAGCGACGGCAAATGCTAAATTATCAATATTTAAAGCGCTATATGATGAAGAAAATGCAACAAGAAGAACAAGAATTAATACAATAATAAATAACTTTATAAAAATTTTATTCAAATTTTTTCACCATCCTTTTTTTAATATAAGCTAAAAATAATATAAAAAGTCCTAAAATCATTATTGAAATACTTAATATCCTATAAATATAAGTCTCAAAAAAATGAGATATATAATAACTAGAAGGAAATAAAGCAATAGCAAATGTTATAATTGAAAATATTGATATCATTTGAGAAGTATCTGATAAAGTATATAATTTTGCAAAAATGTAAGTAGAAAATTTTAAAGATATACTTAGATAACAGCAAAATGAAATTGTCCATATAAGCAAGAATAGTGCTTCAAATCGCTGAAAAAAGTTACCAAACTCAATGTATTTACTTACAGAAAACAAAGGCATAATTTCATCTGTATTAATATAAATTGAAAACAAAAATAATAAAGTAGCAACACACATAAAAATAAAAAGTATAGATAATATTATTGATAAAATACAAATTTTTTTATATTTCTTAGGTTCATTCAAAAGTGGAGGTAGAAGATACATATATACAATACCAGAAAAAGTACCAATATTAGATAAACCTAAAATAAATGTACTTTTATAACCATTACCTAATATTGGAAGAATTTTCTGGAAAGAAAAGTTATCTAAATTTCCAATAAATATAAGTAAAATACTAACCAAAAGAATAGGAAATATAATTGTTGTTGTTTTTATAGTGGAGTTAAATCCTAAATCATTTGAAAATGTGATTGTTATTATAAAAATAAGTATAATATATAATATATTTGTATAAGGATAATATACAATTTTGAGTCCTTCACAAAAATTTCGCAATAACATAGAAGATGTGATTACAAAATATATAATAAATGCAAAGCCAATAATATTTTTTAATACATTTCCACCCAAAAACTTGGAAATATCAATAATATCCAAGCCGGGAAAATTTTTAAATAAAGTACAAATCAGAAATACCATAAATAAACAAATTGTACCAACGTAAAAAATATTTAATAAAATACTTGATTTTAATTCATTTATTAAGGTTTGTGAAAGCGAAATAACTGTAAATGGAGCAAGTACAGACAGTATAAGAGCAATTGCTTCAACTGTTCCAAGCTTTGACTTTGACATAATTAAAACCTCCACTTCATTGATATTTTATTTTGTTTTTTTATTCTTTTTGTTGCTAAAAAAGTAGGCCTACTTTCCCTTTTCCAAATTGGAGAAAGCAGAAATCCATTATTCTTTGAGTTCATTACAGGAGCATATGGTGCAGTATAAGAAACACCAAAAGTTTCTAAATCACATAAAGCTGATATATACACAAAAATACCTATTCCAATACCTAAAAATCCTGCAAGGTAACCAAGAAAAACAAATGCAAACCTAAAAAATCTTAAATGAAAACTAAAAGTAAAATCTGGAATAGCAAAAGAGCTCATACCGGTAATTGCGACAATAATAATTAGTATAGGACTAACAATACCAGCACTTACAGCAGCCTGACCTAAAACCAAAGCCCCAACAATACCAATAGTAGGACCAATAGGGGAAGGAACCCTTAATCCAGCTTCTCTAATAATTTCAAAAGAAATTTCCATTATAACAATTTCTAATATTATAGGGAAAGGAACACTTTGCCTAGAAGATAATATAGAATACAATAATTCAGTTGGTATAATCTCTCTATGAAAACTGGTAATTGCAACATAAAGACCAGGCAATAATAAAGCAAAAAAAGCAGAAATTATTCTAATTACTTTTAAAAAGTTTGCAAAAATGGGTTTTAGGTTTTTATCTTCTGGAGAAGATAAAAAGTCAATTAATACTGCAGGTAGAATTAAAGCATAAGGTGAACCATTTACAATAATAATAACCCTACCTTGAAGTAATGACTTTACTGCATTATCAGGTCTTTCAGAAACAAGAATTTTTGGAACGCCTAAAAAATTAGTCTCTGATAATAATTGCTCTAATTCTCCAGCAGAAAGAAGAGAATCAATATCTAAATTATTAAGTCGATAGTTTGCTTCTGCAACCAAATCATCATTTGCAATATCTTTTACATAGCATAAAGCACAATTAGTTTTTGTTACCTTTCCGACTTTTACATTTTCTATAACTAAATTTTCATTATTAGTAAACCTTCGTATAAGAGAAGTATTTGTACGTAAATTTTCAACAAATGCCTCATGTGAACCTTTAATAACAACCTCGTTTTCAGGCTTTGCAATACTTCTTTGCTTAAAACCTTTAACATCAATATCAAAACCCACAGATAAAGTATCAACAAACAATCCACAGTTTCCAGAATTAACACCAGCAAAGATATCATCAAAAACATTTTGCTGTTTTAAACTATTTTGAGGTATCAAACAGCTTTCAATATAATCTGCTAAATTAAATTTTTTTACTTTTCGTACAGTTACATTATTAGAAACAGTCTCAGAAATGACTCTATTTTGATCCCCACCAAAAAGATTATTTCTATTTCGTAGCATCAAAGATTCCAAAACAAAATCATTTAAAAGTTGAGAATCTACCATACCATCAATATAAAGCAAAAAAGCTTTGTATTGATTACCACGAGCATTTAAAATAAACTCACGAATTATAATGTCACTATTAATCAAAGTATTATATTTTGTTTTCACATACTCTAAATTTGCATTAATATTAGTTGAAACTTTTTGTGGCTTTTCGGGTACTTTTTTACTATTTTGAATTGTAGTAGACTCGGGATTTTCAGAATCTGTTGGTAATGTAAACTGATATACTTCTTTTGGCGTATAGCCAAATGCATCATTAATAAAATCTTTTATTTTCATAATATTAGTAGTATTGGCAAAAAAAATGTAAATATACTTTTTTTTAACAATAAAAAATGATATAATATAATCATATGCAAAAGCTGCATATAGAAACCGAAAAAGATTTTATAAACATATGTAAAAAATTCTGTATCACATTTGAAAGTTGGTGAAAAAATGAAATCAAAAATAACCAAATTTATAATGACTGCAGTAACAATGCTAATAGCAGTAATTATAATGATTATAGGAATAATGATTTACGAAGAAATATCAAAAACAAATATATCAGACGAAGTACAAGAATTTGTATCAAATATCACAATATCAAGTGGAGAAACAAGTAAAAGTGAAATACAAACACCACAAGTACTAGAAACAACGGTAGAAACAATATCACCATCAGACGAAAACATAGATTACAGTAATTCAAATATAAGCAAATATTTTTATAACCAATTGGATAATAATACAAAAATATTTTATAACGCATTAGAAAAAAACAAAGAAAATATGAAAACAGGAACATATGAAATTAATCTGGGAACAGAATTCACTAATGTACTGTCAGCAAGTGATGGAGAAGAAAAACTAGGAGATTATTATCAAACTGCAATAGAAGCATATACATATGATAATCCAGAAATATTTTATATAGATTTTGAAAAATTATATTTAAATATAGAAACAACAACTAGAGGAAATAAGAAAACATATAAGGTATTGATGAATTCTGGAAATAATGCCAATTATTTATCAAGCCAATTTTCAAAAGAAGAAATAAATTCAGCACTTACTGAAATAGAAAATATAAAAGAATATTTTATACAAAACAAAAATCAAAGCACATATCAAAATATAAAAAATATACATGATTATTTAGTAGAAACAATAGATTATGATCAGACTATATCTCGTCCAAACACATATAATTTATATGGAGCGCTTGTAGAAAAGAATTGTGTATGTGAAGGATATGCAAAGGCTTTTAAATATTTAGCAGATGCTTTAAATATACCAGCTGTGATAGTTTCTGGAACAGGAACAAATTCGGAAGGAAACACAGAAAATCATGCATGGAATTATGTACAAATAAATGAAAAATGGTATGCAGTAGACTGCACTTGGGATGACCCGATATTGATAGGAGGAGCAATTCTAACACATTCAACAAAATACAAATATTTTCTAAAAGGTTCAAATGAATTTGACAAAGCACATACGCCAAGCGGACAATTTACTGAAAACGGAAAAGTATTTTCATATCCACCAGTAAGTATAGAAAACTATAAATAAAAGGAGCAATAAAAATGTCTTTAAAAGATAAAATACCAAATAAATTACCTAACTTATCAAATTTATCAAAATTAGGAACAAATAAAATAAAAGTATATGCATTTGTAGGACCATCAGGAACTGGAAAAAGTTACAGAGCCCAAATGGTAGCAAGTGAAAAAAATATCAACTATATAATTGATGATGGTTTATTAATAAAAGATAACGAAGTAATTGCAGGTGAGTCAGCAAAAAAAGCACCAACAAAAATTGAAACAGTAAAACATGCATTATTTTATACAGACGAGGAGAAACAGGAAATAATTAAAGCATTTAAAAAATATAAACCAGAAAGCATATTAATACTTGGAACATCAGATGGTATGGTTCAAAAAATAGCTGCTAACTTAGGTTTACCAGAAATATGTGATACTACATATATTTCTGATGTAGCAACACAAGAAGAAATGGAAACAGCAAGAAGAATAAGGGTTACAGAAGGAAAACATGTAATACCAGTTCCAACATTTGAAATAAAAAAAGATTTTTCAGGATATTTATTAGACCCACTTCAAATTTTTAAAACAAAAGGTAGGGGAAAAGACCCATATATTTCAGAAAAATCTATAATTAGACCAACATTTAGTTATATGGGAAAATTCACTATTTCTGATACAGTTTTTAGACAAATAATAGAGTATTTAGCTTCTAAAACAATTGAAATTCACAAGGTCCAAAAGATTAGAGTTGATAATTTTGGCGAAGGTGTTAAATTGTATATGGAAGTAACGGTTGTATATGGATTTAATGTTGTAGAGGGAATAAATGAGTTTAAAGCTAAGGCTAAAAAAGAGATTGAAAAGTTGACTGCAATGAATGTTGAAGAGTTTGAGGTTGTAGCAAAAAATGTATATATTCCAAAGGAAAATTTATAATATTTATAATAATATAAATATTAATTTTTAATAAAAATTTAATTACGAAAGGAAAATAAATATGAAAAATATTTTGAAATCAATAGAAAGAGGAATTGTAAAAGGTGCAATTTGGATTTATTGCAAAGTTGTATATAGATTTGAATTAGTAGGAAAAGAAAATATACCAAAAGAAGGACCGGTAATTATTTGTGGAAATCACAGAAGTTTTTTAGATCCACCATTAATGGAAGTAACTACTGGAAGATATACTAGATTTTTAGCAAAAGAAGAGTTAACAAAGAATAAATTTTTAGCTTACTTAGGTTACGTATTTGATGCTATTTTGGTAAAGAGAGATTCAAAAGAAGTTATGGCTTTAAAGGAGTCTTTGAAAACTTTAAAAAATGGTGATTGTTTGGCCTTGTTCCCAGAGGGAACTAGAAATGGTCTAGCAAAAGGTGAAAAAGTTAAAGATGGTGCTGCGTTTTTTGCTGTAAGAAGCGGTGCACCTGTTGTACCATGTGGTATTAAAGGTGGAGAAAAAGGAAATAGAAAAGTTACTATAACTTATGGTAAACCGCTTGATTTTAGCCAATATAAAGGTAGTAAGGATAAAGAAGTTTTAGATAAGGTTACTGATGAGATTATGAGTAATATTATTGAACTAACAAAATAAGTTACAATTCACAGCCTAAGAAAATTTCTGTGTGCAAGTTGCTCCTCTTAAAGGTTATATATTTGATATTATATCCGTTTGATTGAAATGAAAAATAGAAAATTTTAAATATAAAACTGAGGAATGCTCACGGAAAAATGTATAGATGTATATGATTTAAAACATTTTCTAGATTCAATACACAACATAAGAATTTCTAAAATAAATTTATGGCACCCTTCCACTTAGTTCTCGCTTCGCTCGACGTGAACTCTTTCCATAAATTTATTTAAGAAATTCTAATATTGTTCTAATTGCATTAGAAAAGTTTAAAATCATATACACCTATACATTTTTGCCTAAGTGAGAGCGGCTCAGTTTTGTATTTTAGATTTTCTTTTTGAATGTAATGAACAGGATATAATATCAAATATATAACCTTTAAGAGGAGCAACTTGCACACAAAAATTTCTAAGGCTATAAATTATAACTAACTGTAACAAAGTTGACCCAGTTCAAAAAATTAAAGCAACAAAATTAACATAAAAATATAGACACATATAAAAATCAAATATATAATAT
>CAKOWP010000009.1 GCA_934122385.1 uncultured Clostridia bacterium
CAAATATTATATATTTGATTTTTATATGTGTCTATATTTTTATGTTAATTTTGTTGCTTTAATTTTTTGAACTGGGTTTTTTTTATAAATTTTTTTATTATATTTTTATATTTAAAATTTTTTACAATATTTTCTGTTTTTTATCTGATATTTAAAATTATTTTTTATACTATTAACAGTATTACAAATTAAATCTTTTCGTACTAATACTTCGTGTTATTATTTAATTATGATTGATATACTCAAAGCTAAATAATTCTTATATATTTGGAGGTATTTTATGACAGAAATCGAAAAAAATTTAAGAAAAAATATTGGAAAAAAATTGAAATTAGCTAGAACTAAAACTAAGTACACACAAGAAGTTCTTGCAGAAAAAACTTCTTTATCACCAAGATATATCAGCCAATTGGAACGTGGTATAGCTTTTGGTAGTGCGACTACTATTGTTAGTTTGTGTAATGCACTTAATATCTCTACAGATTTTCTTTTTAGTGGCTTGATTGATACAAGTTCTTCTGCTTTTGCAGATTTAGTTGATAATAAATTTTTAGAAGATTATTCACAATTAAATGACTATAATAAAAAAGTTATTAGTAGACTTGCTAATGATTTAGTAAAACTTCAACTTGAAGAGAGCTTTAAAAAAAGCAACATCAAATAATGGTGTTGCTTTTTTTATTCTTTTTTGATTTTCAAAAATCAAATATTATAACCTATAACAAAAATCACTTACGACTTAGCAATTTTTAGTATATTATTTTTAGTTGAGTGTGTTACCTCTGCTATTAAGTCAATTGCCATATTTTTCTTTAGCATTTCTTTTATTATATTATTTTTTTCAAGCATTCTACCCTCTTTTTTTCCTTCTCTTTTTCCTTCTTTTTTACCCATATCTATGAACATTTGCTTTTCTTCTTCAATTGTTTCCAATATTTGTAACATATCTTCACCCTCTTTCTCAAAATTTGATAATAAGTTTTCTGTATTTTCTTTTCCTAAATAGGATTTTAAAACTTTAGAAATCATTAAATAAAGAACCTCTTTTCCTTCTCCTTTGTATTTATCTTGATGTTCATTAATTTCATTTAAAATCTTCTTTATCCATTCTGCCAAAGTTCCATCTCTTTTATATTTTTCCAATAATGAAATTTTTGATAAATATGTTTTTTCATTTAATAATTTTTCATCGCTATCTTGATTAATATCTATTAAGGTATACTTTCCAAAAGCTTCGTCATATCCTTCTAATTTTTCTTGTATTTTTTCAATTTCGTCTGTTATATTCCAAATCTCTCTTCCAGTATATAACACAATTGGAATAACTAATGGTATCTTAAAATTCTTTTTTCCTCTTTTCTTAATATCAATTGCACCTTGTAAAAGTTCTACTTTATATTCCACCAATCTCCATGGCATTGTAATATCTTTTTTTGTTTGATGTTCCAATAAGAAAAACACATTTCTCCCTTTTATTTTATAAATGATATCTGCAGTTTTATTACTTAATCCATTTGTCACAAAACTTCTGTTATACTTTTCTAATTCTTCCTCTCTCAATTTTAAATTTAATTTTTCATTAATAAATTGAACTGCCTCAAATTTAACATCAAACATTTTTCTATATATTTTGTCATCTGCATTGTTAATTCTGTTGTTCATATTTTTATCATTTGATGTAAAGTTTTCTGTATCACTTCTATTATACTGTGTGTTTTTATTTTTGTCAACATTTACTTTGTAGTCTATTTTATTTTTTATAAGCATTACCTCCCTGTTTTGATATGTTTTTTTGAATCTTTGCGATCTAAATTTTTTCGAAAAAATTTTTTGAAATAATTTTTAATATGTACCATCTAAGTTGCAAAATTAATTCCAATAGAAATGTATAAAAGCATGTCTACATAATAGCATGCTATACAGTAAATGTCAATAAAAACATTTCGACAAAAAATGACAAAAATTCTATTTTTGCAATTCATCAATCCTTTTTCTATCATTTTCATCCAAATTGTTTAAACTAAATTCTAATAAAGTAATTACTATTTTATTAAAAGATAAATTTTTTATATTAGCAAGATTTTGAATATCCTCTACAATATTTTCAGGTAATCTTAAAGTTTTACTTACACCACTATGATTTTCTGGAATTTTTAATTTGTTCATAACTATGTATCCTCCTTGCAAGTATTTTATACTAAAAAATTGTCAAAATATGCACCCGTTTTTACTTGCATTTTAATTTCAATTATGCTAATATAGTTTTATAAAATAATCAAAAGAAAAAAGAAAGGAAGGAAAAGAAAAAAATGAAAAAGAAAAATAATAACGGTATAACATTAATTGCGCTAGTGAGCACTATAATAATTTTACTAATACTAGCAGGAATATCAATATCTGCTTTAACACAGACAGGTATATTTGAAAAGACAAAAGAAGCAAAGCAAAAAAGTGAGAACGCACAGGAAGAAGAAAATAAAATTCTAAATAATTATATTGCCCAAATTGATAGTGTAAACACTATTTCTAGTAATAGAGATTTTTCTACCACCAATAAAGACTTATTATGGTCTGGAAATTATGATACTTGTGTTAACTCAAATGCAAAACAAATTTCAGGTGGTTGTACATTAAATGGAAATTATAATATTGAAGATTATAGTTTTATTTTAATTATAGCAGCAACATATGCCGACGATGCTTTAGTTCCAAATTATTATTCTACTGTATTTCCAGTAGATATAATAAAACAAAATTATGGATATCCTACAATAGAAACCACATGTTATGTAAGTAGTAATTTATCTAGCCGATTTGATATAGGATTTATAAATAATAAAACTTTTTATATTGCTTGGAAATCTGGACTAAATACATGGAATCATCAATATATTTCGCATATATATGGAATCAAATAGAAATATAGAAAATAACAAAGAACAAAAGCGGACATTACTAACATTATCACTTACTAATACATTTTTAAGTCCGCGTCTTTGTTCGTGCACGAAATTTGCTTTATGCAAATTTCTGTGCAAAGTATTTATATTATAGGAAGTTCGGAGAACTTTCCTATAATATGAAAATATTTTTTATCAAATAAAAAATCAAATACCAAAGTGTGAAAATTTTCACACTTTTTCTTTTTTCAAAATTCTCTAAAAAAATTCTCCAAATAATTGATAATAAACCTCACTTATGATATCATAATATTTGAAAAAAAGAACACACTAAAAGAAGAAAAAAATAAGGAGGTACAAAAATGGAATTTGAACAATGGAACAAATTCAAACCAGGAGACTGGCAACACGAAATAAATGTAAGAGACTTCATACAAAACAACTACACACCATATGAAGGAGACTCAAGCTTCTTAAAAGGAACAACAGAAAAAACAAAAAAACTATGGGACGAAGTATTAGAACTATATAAAAAAGAAAAAGAAGCAAAAGGTGGAGTATTAGATATTGATACAAAAACAGTATCAACAGTAGCCGCACATGAAGCAGGATATATTGATAAAGACCTAGAAGAAATCGTAGGTCTACAAACAGACGCACCTTTAAAAAGAGCAATTATGCCATTTGGAGGAATCCGTATCGTAGAAAAATCTTGCGAAGCCTATGGAAGAGAAGTTGACCCAGAGGTTGATAAAATTTTCCATACAATAAGAAAAACACATAATGACGGTGTTTTCAGTGTATATACACCAGACATAAGAGCTGCAAGAAGTAGTCATTTAATAACAGGTCTACCAGATGGATATGGTCGTGGAAGAATTATAGGAGATTACAGAAGAGTTGCTCTTTACGGTGTTGATGTTTTAATAGCACTTAAAAAAGAAGAATTAGAAGTTTTAGATACAAATGAATTCACAGAAGAAATTATTCGTGAAAGAGAAGAAATGAAAGAACAAATTGACGCATTACAAGCATTAAAAGTAATGGCTGCAAAATATGGATATGACATATCAAAACCTGCTTCAAATGCAAAAGAAGCTGTTCAATGGTTATACTTTGGATATTTAGGAGCAATAAAAGACCAAAATGGTGCTGCAATGAGTATCGGTAGAACAACAACATTCCTAGACATCTATTTTGAAAGAGATTTAGCAGATGGAACATTAACAGAAGAGCAAGTTCAAGAAATAATGGACCACTTTGTTATGAAATTAAGATTAGTTAGATTTTTAAGAACACCTGAATATAACGAACTATTCAGTGGAGACCCTGTTTGGGTAACTGAAAGTATTGGTGGTATGGGAATTGATGGTAGAACATTAGTTACTAAAAACTCATTTAGAATTTTACACACACTAGAAAACTTAGGTCCTGCCCCAGAACCAAACTTAACAGTATTATGGTCAACAAGATTACCAGAAGGATTTAAAAGATATACAACAGATTTATCAATAAAAACGTCTTCAATTCAATACGAAAATGACGATTTAATGAGAATCACATTAGGAGATGACTACGGCATTGCTTGTTGCGTTTCACCTATGAAAATTGGAAAACAAATGCAATTCTTTGGTGCAAGAGCAAACTTAGCCAAAACATTATTATATGCTATAAACGGTGGTAGAGACGAAATCTCTGGAAAACAAGTTACACCAAAATATGCACCAATAACTTCTGAATACTTAGACTTTGACGAAGTATTAGAAAAATTTGACCAAATGATGGAATATGTTGCCAAAATTTATATAAAAGCTTTAAATGCAATTCACTATATGCATGATAAATATTCATATGAAGCAATCGAAATGGCTTTACATGATAGAGAAATTTTAAGAACAATGGCATGTGGAATCGCTGGATTATCAGTAGTTGCTGATTCATTATCAGCTATAAGATATGCAAAAGTAAAAGTTATAAGAGATGAAACAGGTCTAGCTGTCGATTATGAAATTGAAGGGGACTTCCCTAAATTTGGTAATGACGACGACAGAGTTGACGAAATTGCTGTATGTGTTGTAAAAAGATTTTTACAAAAATTGCAAAAACATCAAACATATAGAAATTCTAAACAAACATTATCAATACTAACTATAACATCAAATGTTGTTTATGGTAAAAACACAGGAAACACACCTGATGGAAGAAGAGCTGGAGCCCCATTCGGACCAGGAGCAAACCCTCTACATGGTAGAGACACAAATGGAGCATTAGCAGTTATGAACTCAATTGCAAAACTTCCATTTGAAGAAGCTGAAGATGGTATTTCTTACACATTTTCAATAACACCTGGAACTCTTGGAAAAACTGAAGACGAGAGAGTTACAAATATGGTTAATATGTTAGATGGATATTTCAAACAAACAGGTCACCACATCAATGTAAATGTTTTTGATAGAAGCTTATTACTAGATGCTATGGACCATCCAGAAAAATATCCTCAACTTACAATTCGTGTTTCTGGATATGCTGTTAACTTTACAAAATTAACAAGAGAACAACAATTAGATGTTGTAAACAGAACTATTCATGAAAGAATTTAAAAAAACAAAAAAGTGAACCAATGGGGACGTTCTTAAAATGGTTGTGAACCAATGGGGACGTTCTTAGATTGGTTGAAAAAAATAAAAATAAAAAATTAAAATTTCAACCAATCTAAGAACGTCCCCATTGGTTCACAACCATTTTAAGAACGTCCCCATTGGTTCACAATCTTTATAGGAGAAACAATATGGAAAAAAAAGATATTGATTTAAAATACTACGCAAAAGTACATTCAATAGAATCATTTGGAACAGTAGATGGTCCAGGAATACGATTTGTACTATTTTTACAAGGATGTCACCTACAATGTAAATACTGCCATAACAGAGATACATGGAATATGAATGGTGGAGAATATAAATCATTAGATGATATATTCGAAAAAATTATGAAATATAAAAATTATATTTATCCAAATGGTGGTGTAACTGTAACAGGTGGAGAACCTTTATTACAAGTTAAGTTTTTAATTGAATTATTTAAAAAACTAAAAAGAGAAAATATTCATACTTGTATTGACACTTCTGGGATGGTTGCTTTAACGCCAGATATAAAAAAACTACTTTCTTTAACAGATTTAGTTTTACTAGATATAAAACACATCAATTCAGAAAAATGCAAAAATTTAGTTGGTTCTGGGAATGAAAAAGAACTTGCTTTTGCACGTTACTTAAGTGAAAACAATATTCATATGTGGATTCGTCAGGTTCTTGTTCCTGGTTATACTGATGATGAACAAGATTTATTAAAACTAAAAAATTTTATCGATAGTTTAAATACTGTTGATAAAGTTGAAATTCTTCCATATCACGATATGGGTAGATATAAATGGGAAAAGTTAGGTCTAAAATATGAATTAGATGGTGTAAGAGTTGCAAATGATGATGATGTAAAAAGAGCAAAAAAAATTCTAGGAATTTCCTAGAATTTTTTACTTATTTAATAACCAATCTAATACATATATCTGTTTTATACCATTATGAGACATTATTGGTTCATCATCCATTGTTAATAAATATTTTGGGTTATGGTCTGATATAGTATCTAATGGCATAAGTTCTCTCTTTAATGTATTTTCTTCTCTTACAGAATAGCACACTTGATAATATTCCTCACCATTTTCTCCAATTGCTATAAAATCAACTTCAGAATCTCCATTCTTTCCAACATATACTTGATAGCCTCTTCTTAATAATTCCAAATAAACCACATTTTCAAGGATATGTCCAGCATCCACTGGTTTATCACCAAGCAAATAATATCTAAGTCCTATATCACAAACATAATATTTATAACCACTTGCTAAATATTGTTTCCCCTTTATATCATATCTTTCTGCTTTATATAAAACAAAACTATCCAATAATGATTGTAAATAACTATCAACTGTATGAACAGATATTTTTCTTCCAGAAGAAATCATTGAGTTAGCAATTTTAGTTGTAGAACATAAATTTCCTATATTATCAAACATATATCTTGTTACACTATTAAGCATTGTTATATCAATACTTTTTTTTCTTTCTGCTATATCTTTTAAAATTATAGAATTATATATACTTTCTAAATAAAAATTTCTATCCTTTTTATTTTCAAAATTAAGAGCATATGGAAAAGAACTTTTGGTAATATAGTCCCTATATTTTTTTTGTAAATCCACTTCTCCTACATAAGATATATACTCTTTAAATGATAAAGGCATCATTTTTATTTCTATATATCTACCTGATAGTAATGTTGCAAGTTCTCCCGATAATAAATATGCATTTGAGCCAGTAATATACAAATCAACATTTTTTTTAATATATAAACTATCACATGCCTTCTGAAAATCAGGTACATTTTGGACTTCATCTATAAATACATAATTGTTTTTTTCCGGAATAAGCCTTTCTTCAATATAATCATATAGCTTTGTATAATCATCTAATTCACTATAGTTTCTATCTTCTAAATTTATTTTAATTATTTGTTCTTCTTCTATTCCTTGTTCTTTTAAGTAATCACAATATAAATCAAACAATGTTGACTTCCCACATCTTCTTATTCCTGTTACAACTTTTATCAAATCTTTATCTTTAAATCTTATAAGAGTATCTAAATATTCTGGTCTTTTTATCATAAATATCACCTCTCAATAAATTATAAATTACTTTTTTATTTTTGTCAATATTTTATGCATTCAATTGCACAAACTATCTTTTTTATATATTTTTATGCAATAAAATACATATTCACCTATTTTTAATTACTTTTTTACAATACACAACGAAAACTAAAGCAACTCTTAAAAAAACAAAAGTTTTTTAAGAGTTGCTCGTACATAAAAATTTATTGTATAAATTTTCTGTTCATTATAATTTTAATTACTCAACTGATATTTACTTATCCAATAACCTGTTAACTGCTCTCCATCATCTTCGGTTCCATTATCATTTTTATCCCACCAGAAAGCCTCAGGAATTTGATAACCATCATCAGCATTATTATCTGTACCATTCAAGAATTTAACATCTGAACGTGCATTTGAAGTATCTAAATTACTCCAATCATTTACAGAATTTAAGATTTTATATTCATAACGTGGAACCCACACAAAATGACTTGTTGTAGTTGCATCTGTAATAGTGTTTCCACTTACATTTCCATCAGTTACCACTATATTTGCCCATCTACTTTGACTATAATCATACCAATTTGATGGAGCACCTTGTTCTATTGGCACATATTCACTTATACTATCACCATTATATATAACATAATATGTTCTTGCTTTCAAATCTCCATTACTCTTGAAGCTTGTTAGATCCGGATCATTCGCTACTTTTGTTGTAACTTTTTTCGTAATTGCTCCAACATAAGTATTTGTTGAAGAATTTCTTGCAATTATATTTACCGTATATGTTGTATTTATATTTAAACCAGTATATGTATAATTTTCTGTACTTGATGTACCTTCATGTTTTAATTCACCATTTAGATAATATTCATATTTAATTGGAATATTTTCAGTATTTCCATCACTATTTGTTGTTTGTAATAATGTTCCTGTAATATCTTTTACATGAATACAGTCACTTGCTGGAGATAACTCTGCAGTAATTCTTGCATTTTTTTCTTCTCTTGTTAATTGATATTTTGTTATCCAATATCCTGTTAACTGCTCTCCCTCATCTTCTTTTCCATCATCGTTTTTATCCCACCAAAAAGCTTCTGGTATTTGATATCCTGTTTCTGTAGTTGTTCCTGTTCCCAATATAAATTTAACATCTGATCTTTGACTTGTTTGATTTAATTTATATTGATAACGAGGTACCCACACATAATATGTTTCAAGTCCATCATTTCTCACAACTATATTAGCCCAATTTGAATATGTATAATTGTACCAATTGCTTGGTGCGTCTTTGCTAATTGGAATTTCATTATGTTCTGTTCCATCTTCATCATAATAAACATAGAATGTTGTATCAGGATCAAATCCCTCTAAATTAGGAGGATTTACCTCAGTTGGCTCTAATGTTTTTGTCATACTTCCAACTATTGCACCATTAACATCTAATGCTGTTACATTTACTATATAGCTTTCATTTTCTGTAAGACCCGTAAATGTATAATCTTCTAAAGTATTTGAAGTATTTTTTATTTGTCCATTTAATGCATATGTATAGCTTGTCGCTTTATCAGATACATTATTTGTAAAGTTACTTACAACTATACTAGATTTTCCTGCAGTCATATTGTAATCTATGTTGAATTTTGCTAATTCACTTAGTTGATATTTAGAAATCCAGTAACCTGATATTGATATATTTAGCATTCCATTTGCAGAATCATTTCCATCGCCAAAATCAAAAGCCTCTGGTAATTGATATCCTTGCTCTACCAATTCTTTGTATGTTGTAACCTGTCCTGTTGTAGCATCTGTATAATTATTATATACATCAACAAATTTAACATCTGATCTTTGAGTACTTTGATCCAATTTATATACATATCTTGGAACCCATACATAATATGCCTCAACGCCTTCTGCCTCAACATAAACATTAGCCCATTTTTGATTATTATAATCATACCAATTATCTGGCTCTGAATCATAAATCCAATTTGATGGTTCTAATGTTTGGTCATCTTTTGGAGTTAAATATCTTGTATATTTTTGATTAAAGTTATCCAAAAATGGTGTATTTACATATACTCCATTTATCAATTTATAAGTTCCATCTCCAGAAACTTTTCTTTTAGCATTTAATATTTCTTTTTTCTCTTTTTTTCCAATAGGTTTTATTTTAAATTCATAATCTGTATTTTCAAGTGCTTTAAAATCAATTGCTACTTTTTGTTTTCCATTCCCATTTACAGTTATTTCTTTACCATCTTTTTGATATGTTATTATATCTATTCCTTCAACTTCCTGTACTGTTACAAGACATAAAAAAGTATACGAATAGTCATCATTTACTGTAAACATTTTTGATTCCCAAGAAAAGCTAGAAAGTTCCTCTGCTTTTCTCTTTTCAGCATTTATCTTTGATATATGATTTATTAGAGGAATAAGAATTATTAATGCAATTATAACTATTATTACCGTACATAATATTTTTTTCTTGTTTATGTTTTCTTTTTTTCTTATTTTAGCTTTCATATAATTTTTCCTTTCTTTATTTTTGTTTTTTAGAAAAAATTATACTCCATCACCTTGGACTATTACAGCACGTGTTGTATGTCCGATATGAAACATTTGCCGGTCTACCGCCATTATTTTTAACCCATCCCATACCATAATAAGAAAATATACTACCTCCATATGCACGCAACAATCCGGTATTTTCCATATAATCTCCACTTATCCAAATAGAACTATTACTCCCATGCCATCCAACAGTCTCCGAAATAGAATCCCCCTTCTTCATTTGATAATTTTCCCCATATACGTTTTTATATCTTAATGAAGCTACCGAAAAATTGTGTGAACTACAATAAGATAAACCAGTAACTACCCATTCCATATTCAACTTCATCACAACCCCAGTAGCATTCCCCGTAGTAGTCTCTCCATCATTAATCTTATTAGGATTACCATAACTTGAAGCAGACAAAATAGCCAAAGCACCATACTCTGTATTTTTTTGCATATGAACATCTATATTATTAGAGCCATTACTTGATGTCAAATTAGAATCAACAGTTTCACTAAGTCCCATCGCTCCACCAAGCTCTTCCATTTTTCTGACATTCATCATCCAATCATTTAAATTATAAGTTGCGCCATCATTTCCATTAGATTGCAAAACAGCCTTAGAACTATTAGTTCCTAAAAGAACCATAGCTCCAAAACCAACAGATATTGCAATTACATTTCTAAACAAATTACTTTTTTTCATTCGTTTCCTCCAAAAAATAAATCTTTTTTATACTCAATTGTCGCTTTTTATCACGATGTCTCAAACAGAACCGTCCCCAAAGCGACAAAACGACATTATCCTAACAATTTAAGTTCAACATCTTCCATTTTATATTTACCATCAACCAATTTAAACTCAACTAATGTATCATCTAAAGTCTCTTTGTTTTGTCTTAAATCCGTAGTAAACAATAATTTAATTTGTGGAATTTCAACTTTATTAGTTACTATCTCTTTAAAACATTCAGCCATATGTTTTTCATCTTCACAAACAAAAATCAATTGTGGCAAACTTGTAAATCCTGAATCTCCTGGTTGAAAACTCTCATAAAAATCTTTATATAAATTCATTTTTTCAACTAATTTCCTTTGCCAGTCCATTTCTCTTCTGAAAACTTCAAATAAGAATTGTATTGATTTTCCGTTTTTTGAAAGTTTTACAGATCCACCTGTTGCTTTAAATACTTTTCCTAATGTTTTTGCTGTAATTGCTGGTTTAACAACATAACCATCAAAAGCTTTTACTTTTCTTAAATATGCTATTAATACTTGATTTCCAGCTAATCTTTTCTTAATCATTGGAACTGGTTTTGTATTATCAGATGGTTGCCATTTACATTCAACTTCTTTAGAAGTTAATAAATATTTTCCCATTTTTTCTAGACAATAAATTCTATAAATTCCTTTTCCTTCATCAGATGTAAAATAATATCTAGTTAATATTTTAGATTTTACTAAAGCATCTAATTTATTATTTAATTTATCTTGTGATTTAGGGTCTATTCCTTTAATTTCTAGCATTTGATATATTTGTCTTGATGTTATAAATTCAAATTCATTTACTAAATCTAATATAGCAAAATGAATATCTGTAATATGACCTATATTTATCTTATGTACAATTTGGTTCATAGACACATAGCCATCTTTACCATCAAAAGTTTTAATTTCTCCTTCTCTAATTGCAAATGGTGATACTTGTGCTTTTATTTCATTATCTTCTACCATTTTAAATTCCTCCCTAAAATAATAAATTTTTATTAATTTAATAATAAACTATACTCAAACCCACAAATGATTCAATATTTAAAAAATATTATAACAATTTATTAAATCATTATCTTCATGAGTTACATTATAATTAATTTGACTTTTTTCTTGTCATAATCAATTTTCTTTATGCAAATATCTATCTGTTCTCCATAATTCAAACCATCTTTGTATTCAGCCATTCCAACTAAATTAGGTGTAAGTTCGATAAATATTCCATTTTTATTTTTTTCTGTTTCTCTTACTATTCCTTTGGTTTTCATTCCTGTTTGAAATTTATGTGCATTTTCTTCCCAAGTTCCCAAAGTATCTTTGTAAGAGAAATTTATTCTTCCTGTCTCTTCATCTATAGATTTTACCACAATATCTATTTTTTGTCCAATATTTAATCTTTCATAAGGTGTTTTTATTCTAGCAACTGATAAATCCTCTATATAAATCAGTCCAACTACTCCCCCACCAATATCAACAAAAGCTCCATATTTAGTTATGTTCTTTACAATTCCACTTACCTTTTGTCCTACATGTAAATCGCCATTTATAAAATCTATATTTTTCATTTTTTCTCCTTTGTTACTTTAAAAATCTTTTGTTTACCATATATCTTCTACAATCTAGATTAATCATTTTTATAGATTGTCTCAATTTAATTAAGTATTTCTTTTACTTCAAAATCCTTTAAATATCTCCATGTTCCAAGTTTTAAATCCTTAACCCCAATATCTGCAATTTTGCTTCTATGTAATGCAACAACCTTGTATCCAACAGATTCGCACATTTTTCTAACTTGTCTATTTTTCCCCTCGTGAATTGTTATTTCTAATCTTGATATATTTTTTTCTTCATCAGTCTTCATAATTCTAACTTTGGCAGGTTTTGTTACATAATCCTCAATTTCAACACCATTTCTTAATTTTTCAACAGCCTCATTATTAATTATTCCTCTTACAGTAACTGTATAAGTTTTTGTAATCTCATGTTTTGGATGTGTAACTTTATAAACAAAATCTCCATCATTTGTTAAGATCAAAGCCCCTGAAGTATACATATCTAGTCTTCCAACAGGTACCACTCTTTCTTTAACCTTTACTAAATCTAAAACTGAATCTCTATCAAATTGGTCTTTAGCTGTTGTAACATACCCTATTGGCTTATTTAATAATATATAAACAAATTTTTCTGAATTGTGTACAAGTTTTCCACAATATTCAATTTTATCCACAGCAGGATTAACTTTTGTTCCCAGTTCAGTTACGACTTGTCCATTTACAGAAACTTTGCCTTCTAAAATTAGTTCTTCACATTTTCTTCTTGATGCAATTCCACAATTAGCTAAAAATTTCTGTAGTCTAATGCTTTCTTCTTCCATTAATTTTCCTCTCTTAAAATCTCAATATTTTTATTTCCATTTTTTAGTTATAGTTCAAATTTTATAATAATCAATACCTATATTTTACTGAACTGTAACATTTTTTATTTTCTAAGCTCTTGCAATACAGTTTTGAAATACTCCGGTAACGGTGCTTCAATAAACATTTCTTTACCTGTAACTGGGTGTTTAAACTTCAATGACTTAGCATGAAGACATTGTCCTTTTATTCCCCACTCATTTTTTCCATTTGAATAAGTTGTGTCACCAACGACAGGGTAACCAATTTGAGATAAATGTACTCTTATTTGATGAGTTCTACCTGTTTCGATTTTAACCTCTAATAATGTATAATTTCTAAATCTTTCTAATACTTTAAAATGAGTAACTGCATTTTTTCCATTTTTATTAACAGCCATCTTTTTTCTATCTTTAGTACTTCTACCAATTGGCATATTTATAGTTGCTTCTTCCTCTTTTACAAAGCCCTTTACTAGCGCTATATATGTTTTCTCTACTTCATGATTTTTTATTTGTTCACTCATATTTATATGTGCTTTATCATTTTTAGCAACAACAATAACTCCTGATGTATCTTTATCTAATCTATGTACAATTCCTGGTCTTATTTCTCCACCTATTCCAGATAAAGAGTCTTTACAAATTGCCATAACAGCATTTACTAAAGTTCCATCTGGATTTCCATTAGCAGGATGTACAACCATTCCCTTAGGTTTATTAACAACTATAATATCATTATCTTCATATAAAACATCTATCGGAATGTCTTGTGCCTCTAAAGAAATTTCTTTTGGAACTTCTTCCTCAACATTTATTTTATCATCTTTTTGAACTTTATAAGATACTTTAGTTTTTTTACCATTTACTAAAACTTTTTCATTTTCTATCATTTTTTGAATATGAGCTCTAGAAAATTCTGTATTTCCCGCTAAAAATGCATCTATCCTTTTCCCTATATCTTGTTCTTTTATATTTTCTATCAAAATCACACTTCCTCTTTTATAATAAAAATCCGTCTTAAGTTGATATATTAATATCTAACTAAATCTCAACTATTTATTTGCATTTAATCTTTCATATATTACAAAATTATCGTCTGAATATAATTCTTTATAATTTGCATCATGTGTCTTAGTTATAATCATATTTGTTTTTGATTTTTTTAACAAAATAACATAATTTATATCATACTTTTCAAATGTCTCTTCATAAAATTTTGATATTGAAGATGTATTTATAAAATCAGTAAATATATCTTTGTCCTTATCCCCACTAAACTCTGGAGCATATAAATCAGCTCTAGAATCTATAAAAACCGGTATTCCTCTAAATAACATGTAGCTTCCATAATTATATTCATTATAAAATCTCGCTTTACTTAAATCAATATTTTCAACTATATAATCACATGCAGCTACAGGATATGAACTCTCATTTACAAATTTATCATCAAATTTTGGTTTTACCTCACTATAACTAATCAAGCCAATTAGCACTGTTAATGCAATAACAACTCCAATATTCTGTGCAGTTTTCTCCGCTTCTTTTAGTCCATTTTTTGTATATCTGTTAATTAAATCAACAATTAATCTAGTTAAAACAACTGAACAAATTAACACAAACATTGATAATTGTCTTCTAGTTGCCAACATCAAATAACAAAGTCCTGCTATCATGAATAAATCTGATAATTTTATCTTTGTTTTCGTAAAAATCAATATTGCTAAGAAAATTACAAGCATACACATTGTTTCTGTACTATTAGCAAGTGTCATTGGTAAATGCTCACTTATATTTTGAGTAGTATTACCCTGCATAGTTTTATACAAATATGTATAAGGTGTATCTCCAATAGGTGTTAATAATCCTGTAAATGCACATATAATCATAATTATTATTAAAAATTTAATATTACTATTTTTTGATATTTTAATTTTATAAGGATTTTCATTTTCTTTATTTCTTTTAGCCCTGATTTTCTCATTTTTTTCTTCATATTTATTTAATAAAACTTGTAATTTTTTTATTTTCTCTAAATCATTTTTCTTTTGAGCCTTTTTCATTTTCATGTTTATCAAAAATTTATTTACTTTTCCATAATTTATGTCATCTGAAATTAAAGCAATAAAATATTCTGCTATATATGGTAAAAATAGTACAAAGAAAAATGGCCAAGTTGCAACATGTAAATTAGCTATTAGTGTTGATATTACTATTAGAACTATACCATACCCAACTTTTCTATTTTCAATGAATTTCTCTATGCAGAACATTTCCCATATAAATAATATGAATGTTACCAATTGAGCCCTTGCTGCAATATAGCTTTCTAACATATATAATGCACCCATAGTTACAATAAATGATATAGATTTATTTTTAGTCAATTTTGAATTAACTAAAAATATTGATACACCCAATATTACTGATAAAGCACATGTTGTAATATATATACCTTTAAATCCTCCAACAGCATATATTAAATAAGTGCACAAATCATACAACCAATGTGGATATGTATAACTTAAATTTTCATGCCAAGAAAAATGATCCATCATATCTATTCCATTATTTTTTATTAATTCACCTATTTTTATTGTATAATATGTATCATTCTGAAAAGTTACAGGTGTAATGCATATACAAAAAATTGCTATTAAAACAATTGCTACTACTGTAAAATTCACATTTATATTAACTTCTTTTTTTAATAATTTTTTTAAACTATTTTTTGATTTCAAATCTGTACTTTTATTCTTTTTCTTTTCTTTCATTTTTTGCCCTCTCCTACGGTCCAAGACCTTATTTTTATAGATTATATCAAAAAAAAATAAAAAATGCTACTAATTAGCAGAACAAATCTGAAAAAATCTTTGATTTTTCCAGTAAATTTGTTCGTGCGCGAAAATTTATGAAATAAATTTTCTGTGCAATGTAGTTTTATATATTAGGAAAGTGGCATAACTTTCCTAATATATAAAAAAATAAACAATATAATTATAAAATTATATTGTTTATTATAGTATATATATATTATACAGCCTCTTGATTTTCTGTTTCTTTGTGTTCAGTAGTTTCATTTTCTTCAACAACTTCTAAGCTACCAACAGAAACCTCATAAGCAACTCTATTTTCAACTGTTCCATCTTCATGTTTCTTTTCATACATTCTAGATTGAACTCTACCAACTATTTTAACCTTAGAACCAACTTCTAAGTTTTGGCAAAATCTTGCTGTTCTTCCCCAAGCAATTGTTGGAATATAATCAGATTTATTATAAGCTCTATTAACTGCTAATAATATGTCTGCAATTTCTCTACCAAAAGGTGTTTGTCTATAAATTGGTTTTTTACATATGTAACCAACTAAAACAACTTCGTTTGTTACCATATCTTTTTTAACCATTTCGTTTTCTTCTTCTTGTTCTGGTTCTTCTACTTCAACAACATCTTTAGCAAAAACTGTTAAAATCAATCTGTTTTTTTCATTTTCATAACTATTGTATGATCTAAATTGTCCTTTTACTAATAAGTTTTTACCTTGTGTTAGCATTTCATCTGTTACTAATCTTTCTGATACTGTAATTGGTATAATGTCTGCATTTCCACTTAATCTTGCTATTTCTAGATTAAATACATAAAATCTTTCTCCATAAATTTCATGACTAAATTTTTTCTCTCCTGTAACTTTTCCAACTAATGTTAAATAGTTGTTTTCTAAATAATTTGTATCCAAATTTTTTTCCTCCCTTATTTTTTTATCAATAATGTATATTTATCTTTGTGCTTCTCTTTTTACTACATTTATTATTATACACCATTTTTTTGGTTTTGTCTACATAAAAAGTTAAATTTATTCAAAAAATGTAGTTTTTTCCTGCATTTGAAGAATTATGATATATTAGATTATATACATAACACTAATTTTTATACCAATTATTTCTTATAAAATAATTTTTTTTATATATTATCTTTGTAACTGCATTCCTGTAGAATCAATTTTATAATTATCCTTATATATCAACTCAGAAACAGGAACAACATCAAATCCCTTTTGTTTAATATTTTTAAGCAACATATCCAAAGAATCTGCAGTATGCTTAGTTCCATTGTGAGTCAAAATTATATCACCAGAAGATAATTTTCTATCTAATCTCTTCCACATCTCTTCTCCTGTAAGTCCTGTATAGTCTAATGTATCTAAGCTCCATTGAATTGTATAATATCCTTTATCTGTTGCAGCCTTAATAACTGTATCATTATATTCACCATATGGTGCTCTATACAATTTAGTTCTTGCTCCAGTTATTTTTTCTATTTTATCATTACTCTTTTCTATCTCTTCAATATTTTTTTCATAACTTAAATTATTTACATGTGGGTGTGTATCACTATGACTTCCGTATCTCTTGACCTGCATCACTTATCTTTTTTACCGCTTCTGGATATTTATCTATCCAATCACCTACCATAAAAAAAGTTATTCTTACATTATTCTGTTTTAACACATCTAATATTTTATCTATATCATCTGCATTCCAAGCACAGTTCATTGTAAGCGCCACCTTTTTTTCTTCTGTCTTTACCTTATATATTGGTAACAATTTTTGCGTATTTGAAGATGTTTCAACTGTATTTTCATTTTTAGTTTGAATATTTGCTACAAAGCAAAACAACAATGTCACAGTCAATATTGATACAAGATATGTAGATATTTTTTCTTTACTAAATACTAAAAACATATAATCACCTTGTAATATATATTCTGTTTATCTTAATTTATTCACAAAAACTTTTACTCATTAAAAAATTCGATTATTCCATTATAAATTCCCCAAGCTAATTTATTTTGATATTCATCATCTAATAGCTGTTGTTCCTCTTCCGGATTTGATAAAAATCCACACTCCACTATCGAAATTGGAATTTCAACATGTTTCATAATATATACAGTATCAAGTTTCATAGCTACCCTTTTATTATCTTTTTGAATTGATTCATTTAAATTACTTTGAATTTTCTTAGCCAAATTTATACTTTTTTCATTTTTACTATTATAAAAGCATTGCCATCCCCAATACTGTTGTTGAGGTATTTTGTTTAAATGAACACTTACAAATAAATCAGCCGAAGAACTATTTCCTATTTTGACCCTATTTCTAATATCTGATATTTTCTTTTCTCTTAATGTTGTCTTATCTAAATCATAAATCGCATTTTCGTCTGAACGAGTTAATATAACAGTGCACCCACTTTGTTCCAATAAGTTTTGTAATTTTAATGATATTTTCAAATTAGTCTCCGCTTCTGTTGTACCTCTACTGCTCTGTGCTCCGTTCGTCTGGAACTCCATGCCCTGCATCAACGACTATAACTTTTCCAGAAACAGGCGTCGCTGTTGTGCTTTGTGTCTCATCATCAAGATTAATCTTTGTCCCCTCATATGCATATGCAAATATTCCTAATAATAAAGCAATTAAAATCAAACATATCCTTTTTCTTTTTATAACAAACATACAATTCCCTCCTACTTATTAATCATTATTATACGTCTCGGAATTTTATTACAAATTAAAAATGAAAAAAGGGTCATAAATTTATTTTAGAAATTCTTATTTTGTGTATTAAACTAAAAAATATCAAAATTTATATCTTTTAATAACTACTATAAACTAAAAAACTCAATTACTAAACAATATTGTTTAATAATCGAGTTTACTTTTATTTTTTTCTCCTATCAATTGAATAACTGCTGCCCATAATTGATTTAGCCAAATGTTTAACTTGTGCACCAACTTCACCAATTTCAAGCATATTAGAAAATCTACCCTTATCAGCTTCAACAACACCAATAGAAATTGAAGTAAGAGCAAACTGTTCAATTACACCTTTTCTATTTGCAACTTCAATATATCCTTTTTCAACATCTTCTTCTGTAAAAAATTTAACAACTTGTACATCAAAATTTGAAATTATACTCTCACAAACTTTCTCACAATGTAATATCGGCAGTATTGCTATAAAATCATCTCCACCTATATGACCGATAAATGAACCATCTGGTACATATTCATGAACACATCTTATTATCGTATCAGCTGTAAATTTAATAATTTGATCACCCTTCAAAAATCCATATACATCATTATATGCCTTAAAATTATCTAAATCCAAATATAATACTGAAAAATCTTCTTTATTAGATATTCTCTTTTTCAATTCAGCATGTATTTGAACATTACCTGGTAAACCCGTAAGTGGACTAATTCTTCTGTTTATTGTAAGTAATCTACTCAAGTTTTTAATAGTAAAATATAAATATTGAGCATTTACAGGCTTTTTAATATAATATTCAACTGATTCTTTTAAAATTTCTATTCTATGTTCTTTTTCTGAATTAGATGATACAACAATTATAGGTGTTATACTGTTATCTTCGTCTCGTCTTATTTTTTTGCATAAATCCAAAACATCAACTTCTATTGCATCTTCATTAACTATAATTATTGATGGAATGTTTTTTAATGCAATATCAATTTGGTCTGATGTAACACTTATAAATTTATATTCAGGATCATTTTTAAATAATTCTCTAAATACAATTATTGAAGACTCGTCATCATCTATTATATATATTTCCTGTATCATTTTTCCTCCTTTGTTTTCTATTGTTTTACAAATCTTACCCCTGATTCTTCAGAAACACCATTAGAATTATATACTGTAACTTCAATTATATTTTCCCCATTTTGCAATTCAAATGGAACACTATAGTCAAGTTCCTTCAAATTCTTATCACCTAAATTTAACTCATATGATTGACTATCATCTTGATTTAATTTAAATACAATCTTATCAATTTTTTCGTCATCAGAAGCCTTAATTACAAAATGTTCTTTTTGATCATCAACATCTAAAACTATCTTTGGTTTTGAAACCCCATTTATCTTCTGAGTTTTTGTATCCGAATTATTATTTTCGTCAACTACTATAACTGTTAGTGTATGTAACCCTTTAATAGCTTCTATTTCTTGTTCAATATCTGTCTCATTATTTAATTCTATACGTGTCTCTTCTTCTTCATCCCATCTATATGTCATATAAGATAATGGTGTATCGCTTTGATCAGTTATTTTTATTTTATTACCTGATACTTCTATATTTATATTGCTTTCAATTTCATATTGCTTGTCATAAGTAGTCTCTTGTCCATCCTCAGCAGTTACAATAACATGCAATGTATTTGTTCCAGATGGAATAGTTATTTCTCTTTCTAAATATTTTCCGCCATTTCCATTTATAGTTTCCTTTTCCTCGTCATTCCATCCATACTCAAGTTTTGATATATTCTTTTTATGTGTAACTTTTAATAAGATTGTTGTATCTGTTTTATTTTCTATAGATATTGTTGGTTCTATATTTTTATTCTGTTCTGATGTTTGATTCTTATATATAGAATATGCTCCAGTTCCTAACATAAAAACACCAAATATTACTAATGCTATTGCAAAAAATTTTAATACACTTCCTATTTGAACCGGATTTCTATTTTTTGCTTTTCTATTATTTGTTGGTATACTTGTTGAAAGTATTTGATTCATTTTTTCTACACCTCACTATTAAAGAAATTATATCATACTGATTTTTAAAAGTAAACTACTAAAAATAAAAAAGATTACAATTCAACAATTGATTTTAATGTTAGTGAACAATGTAGGTCTTTAGGGTTATATGTAATTAGCAATTGTTAACATATTCATTCAGTTTAAAAAGAAAATCTATTATTAAAAATTGAGCCTCTTTCACTCAGAAAAAAATTTCATATGTATATATTTTTGGATTTTTGAGTATAAATGAAGCAATATTAGAATTCCTTAATAAATTAATGGAAAGAGTTCATAAAATGGAAGGGTGCCATTAATTTATTTAGGAATTCTTATTATTGCATAATAAAATTGAAAAAATCCAAAAATATATACATATGAAATTTTTCCGTGAACATTCCTCAATTTTTAATATAATATTTTCTATTTTTCACTTCAATCAGTTGTTAACAATTTCTAATACATATAACCCTAAAGACCTACCTTACTCACTAATTTAAATATCAATTTAAAAAGAGACAAAATGGATTACTCCAACTGTCTCATTTTAAATTATTATAATACAAATTTCTTAATTAATACAACTCCACTAGCTAAAGTTACTAATACTGCAAAAGTTAAAGTAATATATAATTTTGCAGCACCTGTTGATATTGATAATAATACTGGTGCATCATCTATATCATCCTCACCTGGAACTTTATTATCAGGTGTTGAATCTCTATCATGTACATGCTTTTCATTGTAATCTTCAGAGATTTCAGCAGTATTAACTTTCAATCCCAAATTATTTTTATCATTTTTCCAAGTTAATAATACTTCTACTTCTGCACTTTGGCCTGGTTGTAATAAAGTATTTTCAAGTTTTCTAGTTGTAATTATATTATTTCCTTCATCATTCCAATCAGGATTATCTTTTGCATCAAATTTTAATCCTTCTGGAATATAATCTTTAATTTGTTTTGCATATCCAGCAATGTCCCCTTCATTTGTTACTCTTATTGAGTATCTAAATTTAACAGTTACTGAATTTAATTTTTTTCTATTTAATTCAACTTTAACAACTTGTTCTGGATCATCTTCTGCCTTATGTCCTGTTTGTGTTACTGTTTCTTTTCCATTTTCGATAACAATTGCTTGTGTTACCCATTTTCTTAATGCTAAGTCAAATTCAGTTAATTTAATATATTCTTTATCTTGATCATCTTCACCATCTATCCATTTATCTGGTGTTGAGTCAATATCATCAACAGGATTTCCATTTTTATCAGTATCATCTGAAATTTGAGCAGAGTTTACCAATATTTTACTTGAACCGTTTGGTTCTGTAACTTTAAATGCTATTTTTACATCAGCATAATCAGGATTTGTATCTGATATTTCCTTTGTTCCATCAAAAGCTGTTAACAATGCTGGGTTTTCTTTTAATTCAGAATTTGTAGCCATTCTAGCTTCACCTTGTTCTTTTGATAGATAATCTGTTGTTAATTTTACAGCATTTTTTACATCTGTTGTTTCTTTTCCGTCTTTATCATACATTACCCATCTGTATTCTTTATTTAAGTCATTATCTGGTAAATATTCAAGACCATCTGGTATATCGTCAGATACTTTTGATGCAAATCCATCAATTTCACCTTCATTAAATACTCTAATTGTATATGTAACAACATCTCCTGTTACAACATCTAATGGGTCTTTTGAATGTTCATATGTTATTTTATTATTGTCTTTGTCATATTTAACCTGTGGTATTCTTGATGTTACATCTGTATCACTTATATTTGTAATGAATTTTCTTAATGCTAAATCGAATTTTTTAACAACTAATTTTTCAAAGTCATCGTCATCTTCTTGTCCTGGTATGTAGTCACCTGTTTCATCATCTTTATATGATGGTAAATCACTATCTGATGGTAATACTACATTATTTTCTTTAGAGTCTCTATCTGTTATGTCTTTTTTGTTTTCGTCTTTATATTTTGTAATATCAGCTATATTTGTTATTTTTCCTTGAGCATCTCCTGTAACTTTACACATAATTGGAATTTCTTTATATGATAAGATTATTTTTCCATCATTATCTGTTGTTGCTTTTCCTATAAGTGAATTATCTAAATAACTTGTTGTTACTGTTCTTCCATCTTCAGATACTTTCCATCCATATTTATTGTTAAAATCACCTTCAACAAATTTTAGATATGATGGTAAATGATCTTTAATTTCACTTGCATATCCATCTAAAGTTCCTTCATTATATACTCTTAACATATATACAACTATATCATTTTGTGTTACTTCAACTGGTGTTTTTGGATGATTATATGTTGCTGTTGTTATTAATTTTCCATCTTCTCCAACTGTGTTTAATTTTGATGTATCAACTTTTGGTGCTCTAGTATATGAACCATTTTCATCTTTTAAGTATTCACTATCTTCTATTGTTGTATCTTTGCTTACAGCTATAATAAATTTCCTTAATGCTAAGTCAAATGATTGTAATTTTACATTATCATAATCTTCATCATCTTCATATTTTTTCCATACTTCTGGTTTTGAATCTCTATCATCTACTGGATTTCCATCTTTGTCTGTATCTCCTGTTATTGCAGCTTCATTTCTAATAATTTTATCCACTTCATCATTGCTTGCAGTAACTTTCATATATACAGATACTTCTCTATAATCAGGATTTTTTTCATTTACTGTATTTACATATCCTTTTGTTTTATCAAATGCTTTTATCAAATTTGCACCATTTTTTGTTATTTCAGCGCCTTTTCCTTTAGCCAAATAGTTTGTTGCAATTAATTCGACCCTATGTGTATCTTGGTTTATTGTTCTCATATCCCAGATACCTTGGTTATATTTTATTGCTTCTTTTTCTTCTTGTGTTAATGTTGTATCATTTTTTAATTCTTCGCCTTCTTTTTCAGACCACATAAATTCTAGACCTTCTGGAATGTCCTCTGAAATTTCTGAAGCATACCCATCAATTTCACCTTCATTATATACTCTTAATGTATATTTTACTATATCACCATTTTTTACTGATACTGGATCTTTATCCATTTCATATTCTGCAGTCGTATCTGTTCCCTTTGCTAATTTTGAAACATCAACTCCTAGTAATCTTTCTGGCACTTTTGTTCCATTTACTTCAACAATTCTTTTAATTAATTTTAAATCAAATTGATAGTTCTTAACTTTTACATATAAATTTCCATCTGCTCCTAATTCTACAGCTACACTATTTCCTTTAGTTGATGTTATATCCTCATTTTTTTCGTTTAAAATTTTATATTTAATACTATCAACTTTATATGTATTACCATCTAATTTTTTGTTTATTGTCACAACAATTTTTCCATCAAATTTACAGTATCCATCAGGTGCTACATTTTCTATTATTTCATATGTATCTGGAGTTTTTACATTGTTTTCATTTATTATTTTATTACTTGCAATTGTTAATCTACCAGTCACATCCTTCGTTTCATTATTAACTGTAAATGTTGCTTTGCTATTTAATTGTTCCCCTTTTGAATCCTCTTTTACCAATACCAAATTATAAGAACCAGCATTTTGCTTGTTAATTATTAATTTTTCAAAATCATCATCATCTTGTTCTCCTTTGTAGTAATTATTTGAATCTGATAAATCTGACTTATTATTATTATTTCCTTTATAATCTGACATATTATCTTTATTTACACCTGGTACAGTTGATGGTTCAGAATCTCTGTCACTACCCTTTTGATTTGTTATTGTTGTTTTATTTACAGCATTATATTCTTCTGAAATCCATGCAACATTTGTTAAAGTAATTGCATTTGTTGTATTAGCAGTTGCTATTACTGTACATTCAATTTCTATTGTATCTGAATCCAATGTATTTCCATTATATGCTGATAAATTTTTAGTACCACTTGTTGCTAAAGTTACCTTGTTTGTTGCCTCATCATATGAAACCGCATAACTATTTCCTTTTGTTGATGTTACAGTTCCTGCTGTTTTTAATTTTAATCCTGTAGGTAATTGATCAACTATTTTTGTTGCTCTTCCTTCTAATTGTCCTTCATTGTATACAGTCAATCTATATGTTACTATTGTTCCTGTTGTAACAGCCACTGGATCTTTTCTATGTTTATATGTAGCTGTAGTTCCCTTTTTTAATGAAGAAATATCTACATTTGGAACTCTAGAAGTTTTTTCTGTTAATTCTTTTCCATTTACTTTTGTTATATATTTTCTTAATGCTAAATCAAATTGATAGTCTTTTACTTTTACATATAAATTTCCATCAGCACCTAATTCAACAACTGCACTATTACCTTTTGAAGATGTTATATCCTTATTATTATCATCAAGAATTTTATAAGAGATATTGTCAACTTTATATGTATTTCCATCTAGTTTTTTATTAACAGTTACGACTATTTTTCCGTCAAATTTGCAATAACTATCAGGAGCAACTGTTTCTTTAATTTCATATGTATCTGCTTTTGAAACATTACTTTCATTTATAACTTTATTATTAACAATTACTAATCTTCCAGTAACATCTTTCGTTTCTCCATTAACAACAAATGTTGCTTTACTATTTAATTGTTCACCATTAGCATCTTGCTTTATCAAAACAACATTATATGTTCCTTCTCCTTGCTTTTTAATTATCAATTTTTCAAAATCATCATCATCTTGTTGTCCCTTATAATAATAATTTGAATCTGTTAAATCTGCTTTATTATTGTTTCCTGTATGATCTGACATATTGTCTTTATTTACATTTGGTGTTGTTGATGGTTCAGAATCTCTATCTTTACCCTTTTCACTTGTTATAGTTTCTTTAGTCACTGCATCATATTCCTCAGAAATCCAAGCAACATTTGTTAAAGTAATATCATTTTTCGTATTTGCTTTTGCTTCAACAGTACATTCAATTTCAATCGTGTCAGAATCTAAGCTTTTCTGATTATATGCAACCATATTTTTACTATCTTTTGTTGTAAATGTAGCTCTATTTGCTGATTCATCATATGAAACTGTATAGTTATTTCCCTTTGTTGATGTAACAGTTCCTGATGTTTTTAATTTAAGACCTGTTGGTAATTGATCAACTATTTTTGTCGCTCTTCCAGCTTTATCACCTTCATTATATACTGTTAAATTATAAGTAACTACATCTCCTGTGTTTACAGTAAGAGGATCTTTTCTATGTTTATATGTCGCAGTCCCTGATGTTTTTATTGTTGTTATATCTATATTTGGTTTTCTAGATGCCTTTACATTTGTTCCATTTACTTTTGTTATATATTTTCTTAATGCTAAGTCAAATTCTCTTGTATCCGGAGTTCTTTCTATTAATATGATTGGCTGTGTATTTGTATTGTTTGTAGCATTTGAATACAATGTAACTTTTGTATTTGATACTGCAGTTCCATTAGCATATGCTGCTGCATTTGTATTTGCTGTTTTTATTAAGTAATTATATAATAACTCAGCTTGTGCTTGTCTTTCTAATCCAGCACCTGTTTGTGCACCAAAACTATTTTGGTGTAAATCATAACCACTAAAACTTACATATTTTCCCATTCCGGATGTTCTATAATATAACCAAGATGTTTTACCTAATTGATTATACACTTTTTTAAATGCAACATCATCATAATTTGTAAAATACCACATTGCAGCTTGTTGAACGGCTTCAATATCACTATCAGTAATGAGGTTTTCATATCTATCATTACGTATTCCAGCAGCATTCAATAATTCTGCTCTTTCTTCAGCTGATGACACACCTTTTAAATAAACCAAATCTGTTAATGCCAATAAGTTATTATAATACTTACTGCTTACTAAATTTTTCAATATATCATTTCCAGAAGCCTCTATTTCAGATTTTTCGGTTTTCAAGTTATACGAAATTGTATAGTCAGCTTTTTCTGTTATATCGTTAAAACCTACCCCCGCTCTTACACAATAATAATTGCCTGTTTCAAATGTAGTGCTTGCTTTACTACCATATTTTACAATTTGCCAAATTTTTGCACCAACAATTGAATCAGGTGTTGAACCATTATCGTATGGATTAGATATTGCATATCCCATACTTTTTGGTGTTGTATCCTCTCTAAATTCAATTACCCCAAAACACATTGTAGTTGTAAGTTTTGTACTAGCTTTTGCTACATTTGGAATTGTCATAACAATGATTGCCATTACAACACTCATTATTATTAAAGTTATTTTTTTCTTACTCATATTAATATCTCCTTTTACAAATAACATTTACTTTATTTTATTTCATTAGTTATATTAAGTCAATAGTCTTTTTACTACCTTTTTTTCATATGTGATTATGTCTTTAAATACCCTACGGAAAGTACATTTCTAAGACATGATTTTTTTTACATCCACATTACAATTATATTACATTTTCGTTACAAAATCAAGATTTATGTAAAATGTTTATAATTTTTTTCAACTTTCCTTAGGGAATTACCGGTTTTAGCTTTTTTGATATAATATAACATTTATATTTAACAATATAATTATAATTTTTATAATTATTTCATATATTTTATAGAATATATTTTGAGGTGGAATATGAAAGTTTTTATATATAAAATTTGTACAGTTTTTTTAATTTTTAATTTTATTTTTTTACCATTTTCTTTAAGTGACGATATTGATTATGATACAACTGACATTAACAAAGATATTATAGAATCATCCACAACACCAGTTTCAACTACTTCAAGCATAAAAATTCCAGAAACTAATTCAAGAGCTTCAGTAATTATAGACAGAAACACAAATACAATATTATACGGAAAAAATGAAAATCAAAAAAGAAAAATGGCATCAACTACAAAAATAATGACAGCAACAATAATCATAGAAAATTGCAATTTAAATGATACCATCGAAATATCGAAAAAAGCTGCTGGAACAGGTGGCTCAAGATTAGGATTAAAATCTGGAGATAAAATAACTGTTAAAGATTTGCTTTATGGCCTAATGATGCGTTCTGGAAATGACGCTGCCGTTGCTCTTGCTGAATATTGTCGGTCGGTAGTATAGAAGGTTTTGCAAAAAAAATGAATCAAAAAGCTTTAGCTTTAGGCCTTACAAATACACACTTTGAAACACCACACGGCTTAGATTCTGATGAACATTATACCACTGCCTATGAATTAGCTTTATTATCTAACTATGCTCTAAAAAACAAGACATTTGCTCAAATTGTTGGGTCAAAAGAATACACGATAACAATAAATGGTTCTCCTAAACAACTCTCTAATACTAATGAATTACTTGGAAATTTAAATGGTGTTTACGGAATTAAAACAGGTTTTACAAATGGTGCTAACAGATGTTTAGTAACTGCTTGTAAAAGAGGAAATATGGATATAATTTGCGTAGTTCTTGGCGCTGATACTAAAAAATTCAGAACACAAGATAGTATAAAATTAATAAACTACACCTTTGATAATTTTAAGCCCCTAGATATTTTAGATGAAATTAACAATAATTTTGACACTTGGAAAAAAGAAAATTTAAGTAAAATAAAAATAAATAAATCCATTTCTAATAATGTCAATTTGCAAATCAAACCTTCTTCCAATTGTCCTATTTCAGAAGAGATTAAAAGTATTCCTATTAGAAGTGATTTAATTAATTCTTTTAATATAAATATTAACTGTCCCATGTATTTAGAAGCCCCTATTTCCATAGGTTCTAAAATTGGATCTATAGAAATTACTGTTTCTGACTATTGTAGTTTTGAATATGATATTTTTTGTTCTACTGATTTGAAACGAAAAAAGTGGAATAATTATCTTTTTGATTTATTTAAAAACTACTCAACCATTTTAAATACCCAAAAATAATGCAATATTTAAAAGTCATGCTAGACTTTAAATATTGCATTTTTTAGATTTTTTTTAAATACTAATTAAACGTTTTCTTTTATATAATCAACAACGTCTCCAACTGTTACAACTTTTTCTGCATCGCTATCTGGAATTTCTATATCAAATTCTTCTTCTATAGCCATTACTAATTCAACTATATCTAAAGAATCAGCTCCTAAATCATCAATAAAAGATGCTTCCATTGTTACAGCTGTATCTGCTACACCTAATTGTTCAACAATTATAGCTTTTACTTTTTCTAAAATTTCTTCTGAACTCATGATTCGAGTTCACCTCCTCTCAAGTTTTCCTTTTGTATGAATATCTTTTTTATAATACTTTTATATTATATGTTAAGATATTTGTCAAGTGTATTTATAAATTATTTTAATTTTATACTAAACGTTCAGTTCCAATAGTAAATTTTTAGAAAATAATAGCAATCGTTATTTATTAAATGCCTCTATCATTTTGTCAACTGCTTTATTCTCTACAAATTTTTCTGCTTGAATAATTGTATATTCAAATAATTTTTCATCACTGCTTCCATGTGCTTTAACTACAGGCTTTTTAACTCCTAAAAATAATGCTCCACCATATCTCTTATAATCCATTGTATTTGCAAATCTATTTATCGCTGGAAGTGATGGTATTGCTGCGATTTTTGATAATATATTTTTTAATAGACTCTCTTTTAAAGATTTTTTTACAAATTTTCCTAAGCCTTCAGTTGTTTTTAAAAATACATTTCCTGTAAATCCATCTGTTACAATAGCATCTATTTTACCTGAAAAAGCATCTCTACCTTCTACATTTCCTACAAAATTAATATCTAATTCTTCTGCTTTTTCTTTTAATAATCTATAACTTTCTTTTACAAGTTCATTTCCCTTTGTTTCTTCGGTTCCAATATTCAAAAGTCCTATTGCTGGTTTTTCAATACCAAATGTATTTCTTAAATATATTGATGACATCTGTGCAAATTGTAATAAATTAATTGGTTTGCAATTTGTATTTGAACCACAATCCATTAATAATAATTGGCTTTTATATGCTGGCAATATTCCTGCAAGTGCTGGTCTGTCTATACCTTTTATTCTTCCTACAAGCAATGTTGCTCCTGCAAGTAATGCCCCTGAATTTCCTGCAGATATAAATACATCTCCTTCATCTTGTTTTAGCATATTAAATCCTACTACCATTGAAGAATCCTTTTTATGTTTTATTGCCATTGTTGGTTGGTCTTCCATTTCTATTGTTTCTGTAGCGTTATGTATTTTTAATCTATCTGAAATTTCTTCCATTTCTTTTCCATAAAATTCTTTTATTTTGCTTCTAATTACTTCTTCTTTTCCCACTAATATAATTTCAGCCTTTACTTTATTTACTGCTTTAATCGCACCTTTTATATTTGCATCTGGTGCATTGTCTCCACCCATTGCGTCTAAGATTATTTTCACTTTTAGTTCCTCCTAAATTTGTTTATTTCATTTTATTTGTGATATATCTATTTTATTATTCTTTTATTAAAATTACAAGTAGTTTTTAAAAAAAATAAAAAAAGAGCCGAAGCTCTTTTTTTATATTATATAATTATTCTCATAATTATTCGATGATGTCAGCAACAACACCTGAACCAACTGTTCTACCACCTTCACGAATAGCGAATCTTAATCCTTTTTCGATAGCGAT
>CAKOWP010000010.1 GCA_934122385.1 uncultured Clostridia bacterium
ATTTTAAAAATGCATAAAAATATTGGAGCAGAAAACTTTCAAAGTTTTCCACCCCAACTATTGACTTTCAGCCTTAAAATTAATCTTTCATATAATTATCTATTTTCTTCATAAATATTATTCTATCGATAATATCTAAGATACCATAGATTACTATTATAATTCCCATTGTTGTAAGCACTATATCTTTGTTAATTAAGATTATAATACCTGCAAGCATCATAAGTAATGAAAATAATACTGATGCTGTCCAATATGGTGATTTAACTTGTTTCCATACTAAAGCAGTTTGGAAATCCATAACTCCAACCGCAATTATCCATATTCCTAATATAATTCTGAATAATGATAAAATTGCATCTGATGCAAATATTACTATAACACCAAAAATTACAGCAATTAATGCAATTGTTAATAAATAATCCTCTTTTGTTTCTGAAGTATAATATTCTACTAATTTTAGAACTCCCATTGCAATAAATACTATTCCAAGTATTATTGAAATTGCACCTAAAGTTTCATTTGGTTTTGCTATAAGTAGTGCTCCAAATAGTACAAATATTAATGAAATAACTATGTCTGTCCAACTTGATCTTTTCAAAAACTTTTCAACCATGGCTACTCCCTCACTTTCTTTTGTATTTTCATACATAATATCACAATAGTAAAAAAAAGTACACATATTTCGAAAAAATTTTACAAAAAAATACAAAAAAATAGCACTATAATGTGCTACTAAAATACTTATGCATTTTCAGTTTCTTTTTTTGTTACTACTTGTTTTCCATCATAGTATCCACAGTTTGAGCAAACTCTATGTGGCATTACAGGTTCTTTACAATTTGGGCAAGTAGCAAATTTTGGTTCTTCTTTTTTCCATGTTGATCTTTTTGAATGTGTTCTTGCTTTTGACCATCTTCTTTTTGGTTGTGCCATTTCTATTCCCCCCTTGCTAAAAGATATATATTTTATATCTGTTTGAAATTTTTATCATTTTTTGCACTATAAAATTATACAAGTAATTTTTGTATTTGTCAACTAGTTTGTTGAAGTATTTCCATCAAATGGTATAAATTTATTTACAATGCTTTGTTGTTCTACACCTTCAGCTCTAAAAGTCATAAATGATGTATTGATTTTATTTTCAATTTCTTCTTCTATAACATCTTGAGTTGCATGTTCAGCTAAAACTAATTCGCTAACTAATATTTGTTTTGCATTATTAAGCATCTTTTTTTCTCCAGTTGAAAGTCCTTTTTCTTTTTGTTTAAAGCTTAGGTTTCTAACAACATCAGCAACTTCATATATGTCCCCACTCTTCATTTTGTCCATATTATCTCTATATCTTTTATTCCAATTTTTTTCCATTTCTGTTTCGTCTTGACTAAGAACTGTAAAAACCTTTTCTGCTGATTGTTTATCTATAATATTTCTTACACCTACTTCTTCTGCCTTTGCAATTGGTATCATAACCTTAACTTCACTTGGCATTTTTAGTATGTAATAAGATTGTTTCTCTCCTAAAATATCTTTTTCTTCTATTGAATCTATTGTCCCTGCTCCGTGCATTGGGTAAACTATCTTGTCTCCTACATTAAACATGTAAGTCAACTCCTTTCAATTTTGTTTATATTCTTTTTGTTTATATCCAAAGACAAAATTCAAAATGCTTAACTTTATTTTTATCTCTAATATAAATTTTTCAGCAAAAAAATATTATAAAGTTATGTCTATATGAAATAACTTTATTGGATTTTTTAACCATATTTATTATACAACAAAAAAACAAAAAAGTCAAAGCATTTATTTTGACTTTTTATGTTATTTTGTGTTCTTTTGCTACAGCTTCTAAGGTATTATTTTTTTATAATTTTATTTTCATTTTTTTAACCTGACCCAATGTTTAATTTTCTAGTTCTTTCAATGCTTGCATATATTGTTCTTCATTTGGTGCTTTTCCATGCCATTCAACTTTATTTTCCATAAAAGAGATTCCTTTTCCTTTTACAGTTTTTGCAATTATACAAACCGGCTTACCCTTTACATTTCTAGCAACATCAAATGCATCTATTATTTCCTGATAATTATGTCCGTCAATATTTATTACCTGGAATCCAAAACTTTTAAATTTTTCATCAATTGGATATGAACTCATTACTTCTTCAATAGTACCATCAATTTGTAAATTATTATTATCAACAATTACACACAAATTATCTAATTTATATTTATTTGATGCCATTGCAGCTTCCCAAACTTGTCCTTCTTCTATTTCGCCATCACCCATAATGCAATACACTCTATAATCTTTTTTATCTAATTTTCCAGCAATAGCCATTCCATTTGCAGCAGATAATCCTTGTCCTAGAGAACCTGTTGTCATGTCAACGCCTGGTATTTTTTTCATATCTGGATGTCCTTGTAATCTGCTATCAATGTGTCTTAGTGTTTTTAATTCTTCTATATTAAAATATCCTCTGTTTGCTAATGTTGAATATAATGCTGGTGCGCAATGTCCTTTTGATAAAACAAGTCTATCTCTGTTTTCATCTTTTGGATTTTCTGGATTTATATTCATTTCATAAAAATATAAGACTGTCATTATATCAGCAATTGATAATGAACCTCCTGGATGTCCAGATTTTCCACTATATACCGCTTCAATTATTCCTTTTCTAATATTCTTCGAAATTTCTCTTAATTTTGTAATATCACTTATTTTCTCCATATGTACTCTCCTAACTTTTTATTATCATTCGTTATGCTTATTATATAATTAATATGCATTTTATTCAACCTTTTTAATATAATTTATGATATAATAACAACATAGTGTTGCATTAACATATTTAAAAAAATGCTAACTATAGCAACATATTAGAAAGGTGTGATATATATGTTTGAAAAATACTTAAACAAAGATGAACTTATAAAAAATTTACAAGAACTTATCAAAATTCCAAGTGTTCATTCTGAATCAGCCAATGTAAATGAACCATTTGGTGAAAATACCGTAAAAGCACTTGAATACACTTTAAATTTAGGGAAAAGACTTGGATTCAAAACAAATAATATTAATGGTTATTGTGGCTATATTGAATTTGGAGAAGGTCCTGAATTAATTGGAATTGTCGGACATTTAGATGTCGTACCAGAGGGAGAAAATTGGACCTATCCTCCATTTGAAGCACATATTGAAAACAATAAAATTTATGGCAGAGGCGCTATCGACGATAAAGGACCTGTTATGGCAAGTCTATATGCAATGAAAGCAGTTATGGACTATTGTTCTGAAAATAATATTTCTATAAATAAAAGAGTAAGATTAATCTTAGGTCTAAATGAAGAAAGAGACTGGAAATGTATTAAATATTACAAAGAACATGAAGAAATACCTTCCATTGGCTTTAGCCCTGATGCTGATTTCCCTTGTATATATGCGGAAAAGGGTTTGTTATCTCCATTTTTAATTATGGATTATTCTAATTATAAAAATAAAGATATTGTTTTAAGTGATATTGACTGCAATAATAATCCTTTGAATGTTGTACCAAAATATTGTAGCTGTATAGTTTCTGTTAAAAATAATATTAACATCAATGATGTAGTTTCTTTTGTCAAAAATGTTATTAATGAATCATCTTTTAAAATTGATATTGAAGTTTTAAATAATACTCAAATAAAGATAATATCTCATGGTGTTCAAGCACATGCTGCTCATCCTGATTTAGGTGTAAATGCAATATCTCATTTAATTGTTATTTTAGATAAATTATTTAAGAATTATGATATTGTTATACCTTTATTTGATTTATTTACTCAATATATTGGTCTTGATTATAATGGAAATAAATTAGAAATTAATGTTCCTGACGAGTCTGGTTCACTTACATTGAATGTTGGTAAATTTTATTTTAAAAATAACGAGTTAAAAATTGGATTTAATTTAAGAGTTCCTATTAATACTACTTTTGAGTTTATAGCTGATAAATTTACAGAAGTTATTAAAAAATATAATGAAGTTCATTGTGAACTTGGTGGCAAAATGAATCCTTTATATGTTTCAAAAGATTCATATTTAGTAAAAACTCTTTGCAAAATTTATAATGATGTTACTAATTCTAATACAGAACCTATTGCTATTGGTGGTGCTACTTATGCACGTGCTTTTGATAATTTTGTTTCTTTTGGAGCCAACTTACCTGGTCAAAAAGATATGTGCCATCAAACTGATGAATTTGTTTCTATTGATAATTTGCTTTTGGCATATGAGATTTATTGTAGAGCTATCAGAGAATTATTAATTATGTAAATTTGGCTTTTTACCTAAAATCTGGTAAAATTGTTAAACTTAACAATTCCCGGACTGTAAAAATGAAAAAAGCTATCCAAATTATATTTTGGACAGCTTTTTTATATTATAGGAAAGTTCTTCGAACTTCCTATAATATAAATACTTTGCACAGAAATTTGCATAAAGCAAATTTCGCGCATGAACAAAGACGCGGACTTAAAAATGTATTAGTAAGTGATAATGTTAGTAATGTCCGCTTTTGTTCTTATTCAAAAATTTCTTTAAATTCTTGTTCATTAATTTTTTCTTTAACAAGTAATGTTTGTGCAATAGCATCTAGTTTATCTCTATGTTCAATTAATAATTTTTGAGCATTAACATATGCTTCATCAATTAAAAGTTTAACTTCTGCTCCAATTTTATCACCAATATTTTCTCCAAAAACAAACATATCGTTTTGTTCTTTACCTTGAAAATCAATTGGGCCAAGATTATCACTCATACCATATTTAGTAACCATTTCTCTTGCTATTTTTGTTGCAACTTCTATGTCATTACTAGCTCCTGTTGAAATATCATCTAAAACTAATTTTTCAGCAGCTCTACCACCAAGTAATGCAACTAATTTTTCTTTCATTTCAGTTTTTGATATATAGTATTTATCTTCATCAGATTTATACATTGTATATCCACCAGCAACACCTCTTGGTATAATTGATACTTCTTTTACATCTGTTTGTGTTGGTAAGTATCTACTTACAACTGCATGTCCTGCTTCGTGGTATGCAGTTAATTTTTTGTCTTTTTCTGAATATACTCTTGTTTTCTTTTCAAGTCCAACTGTTACCTTTTTAACTGCTTCTTCTATATCAGAGTTTTCAATTTCTTCATGTTTATTAATTGTTGCTATAATTGCTGCTTCATTTAAAATATTTGCAAGTTCTGCACCTGTAAATCCTGCTGTATCTTCTGCAATGCTTTCTAAGTTAACATCATCAGATATCTTTTTATCTTCAGCATGGATTTTTAAAATTTCTAATCTTCCTTTTAAATCAGGTACTGGGATTGTTATTTGTCTATCAAATCTTCCTGGTCTTAATAAAGCTTTATCAAGCATTTCAGGTCTATTTGTTGCAGCAAGTACTATTATAGTTTCTTCTGAACTAAAACCGTCCATCTCAACTAATAATTGGTTTAATGTTTGATTATTTTCTGTTTCTGCTCCACTATTTGATGTTCTTCTTGCTCCTATTGCATCTATTTCGTCTATAAAGACTATACAAGGAGATAATTTTCTAGCTCTATCAAATAATTTTCTAACTCTTGAAGCCCCAAGCCCTGCAAACATTTCGATAAATTCTGAACCACTCATTGATATAAATGGTACATCTGCTTCACCCGCAATTGCTTTTGCTATTAATGTTTTACCTGTTCCTGGTTTTCCATATAATAAAACACCTTTTGGAATTTTAGCACCCATTTTACTGAATTTTTCTGGTTTTTTCAAAAAATCCACAATTTCAATTAATTCTTCTTTTTCTTCATCTAAACCTGCAACATCTTTAAATTTTATTTTAGTTTTTCTTTCTGTATCGTCATATACTTGTCCTTTTTCTCCTAAGCCTTGCATTTTGAAAATCATTACAAATAATGCAACCATTATTATTGTTGGTAAAAGGCTAAAAAGTGTTGTAGATAATACTGTTATTGTGCTCTTTGGTTTTTGTATTAATTCTATTTCATTTCCTTCTGCTACTTTTTCTTGAATCAATTCTATAAAAGCTTCTGTATTTGGAACAATTGATTTTTTTTCTTCTTCTACATTCTTCATTTTTACTTTTACAGATGTACTTCCAACTGTCATTTCTATTTTTTCAATATTACCATATGACATTTCTTTTATTAAGTCTGTATATGCTAATGTTTTATCGTCTTTTCCACTCTTATTAGCTACAAAATAAACTGCTATTCCTGCCAAAATGATTACTATTGCTACTAATATCATTGCTGATATTAGTAGTTTTTTATTATTTTTACCATTTTTATTTTTATTCATTAATTTTTAGTTCCTTTCTAACTGTAACATTTTATTTTATATATTTGAATACTTTTTAAGTATATATTTTTATGCATTTGAACCTTCTGGTTCTCCAGGCTCATTTTTTTCTTCTGTAGTTTCTTTATCTTTAGCCTTTTCTTTTTTCTTTTTTGTTTCTTTCTTTTCTGATTTTTTTGTATCTTCTTTATTGTTTTCTTCTTCCTGTTTTTGTTCTTCTTTTACTTCTTTTTCTACTTCAACAATTTTTTGAACTTCTCCCTGTTTTTTATTAAATTCTGATTTTAGCATAAAAATCGCTGCAAGTATATAAATAGTTGATATCATTACATACATAACATCAAAATATGAAATTGCATATTTATAAAATGCATTTACAATTATATATATTATGTTTAAAATTGTAGGCAATGTGATTGAATATACTGCCATATTAAATACTGCAACAAATCTAATTTTCAATTTTAAAATCATTGTTGCTAAGAATCCAACCATACTTATAATAATGATATAAAATAATGTATTTATTAAATATACAGCAAATGCGTAAATAAATAATGTTAAAAATAGATTTGCATAATATTTAAACATAGTGCTTCCAGTTAAATAATCTATTAATTGTTGTTTGTTGAATTCTGTTATTCCCATTTGTCCAAATAAATCTTCATAATTATAATTTGCACTTTCACTTACTCCTGAAGTTTTCAAAATCAACTTATTCTTTAGGATTATTACTGCATTTTCTTCATCTTTTACATCACTTACATATTTATTTATTTGTTGTTCATCATCAGTATTTGTATCAATAATTATTTTTCCAAACTCTTCATTTTCATCAATTATTGCTTCTGAATTTTCTACTTTTAATGTATTTTCTGAGTATGTTAAATTAGGAACTTTTTGGTCTATATATTGAGATATTTTATTTACCACTAAACTTGTTTTGTATATAGTTGAAGCAGCTGCTATAACTCCTATTACTAAAATAAGCATTGCTAAATATTTTAATGCACTTTTTAGTCCCTCTGCAGAAAGCTCTGCATATTTTTCTATTTTATCAATTGAATACCAAACTTTTTTAAAAAATCCTTTTTTTAATTCTTTATTTTCAACTTCAGACTCTTTATTTATTTTTTCTTTTTTTGTATCATTTATTGTGTCTTTATTCTCTATTTTATCTTCTTTTTTCTTCATATTAGATCCATTCCCTCCTAACACTACTATCAATATGTTTTATATTAGCATTAAATATGACTTCATCACCTATATTTACATTTTTTCCTGTTATATCTACTGTAACATGATAAGTCCCTACTCTTCCTAGTACTGGGCATTTTTTGCCGTTTATAGTTACAAATATTTGTTGTTTTTTAAAAGCATCTTTTATATCTCTTACTATGTATCTTATTTTATCAACTAGTCTAAACATATCTCTTCCTGTTTGAATATTTACTCCATCCATATATCCAGCCGGAACTATTGCAACTTTTGTATCTCTTTTTGTTTTATACACATTTGAATATCCAATATTAAAGTCTTTAGGTAATTCTTTTATTTCTGCAACATTTGATTTTAAATATCCTATCTTTTTTAGTCCCATAGAGTTACTAAAAGATATCCTTCCTGTAAAAGCTGACCCTACTCTTACAGCATTTAAATGCATATTTGGAAATTTTATAAATGCTGATGTGTTACATACATGCAACATTCCCGTTTCGATTTCGTTCATTTTTAATGTTTCAATACATTTAATAAATCTATCAAATTGTGTTTTTGTATAGTTATCATCGTAATACGCATTTGAAAAATGTGTAAATGTTCCCTCTATTTTTATATTTTGTAATGGTTTTATTGTTTTTATTATTTCTTCTCTATTGCTATATATGAAACCATATCTTCCAAAACCTGTATCTATTTTTAAATGAACCTTTATTTTTTTATTTAATTCTTGTCCTATTTGATTAGCTACTTCTGCCGATTCTTTTGATCCTATTGTTAAAATTATATCATTTTCTATTAATGTTTGAACATCTTCTTTTATTGCAGTTGAAGAAAGCATTAATACTTTTGCATCTTTCTCTTTGATTCCTGCTTTCCTTATTTTTAGTGCTTCTTCAATTGTTGATACTGCCAAAAAATCTATTCCATTATCTATTAAAAACTTTGAATATTCAACAATTCCAAGTCCATATCCATTTGCTTTTACAACTGCTATTATCTTTACTTTTTTTCCATTATCGTCTGGTAAATTTTTTTCTGCATATTCTTTTATTTTTTCTATGTTATATCGTAAATCTTCTTTATTTATTACTACTGATTTCACATTTTCCTCCATTTTTCGACCACTGGGGACGTTCTTGAATCAACCAACGGGGACGTTCTTAAATTGGTTGAAACAATAAATATAAAATGATGTTAAATATAATTAATATATTCAACCAATTTAAGAACGTCCCCGTTGGTCGAATGCTCTATTTTTTTATATTTCTTTTTATTTGTCTTAAAGTTCTAAATGCTTTTTCTGAGAATTTGTATAATCTATATTTTAGTGGTTTAAATGGTATGTAAATTTCTCCTATAAACTCTGTAAATTTTGCTCCAAATCCTTTTTTAAATCTATATAGTCCATATTGTGGATGATTCTCATCAACAACTCCAGATACACCTCTAAAGTCATATATATCATCATGTCTTGCTATTGCCATTTTAATCATTTCCCATTGTAATAAATAGTTTGGCATTAAATTTCTGTGTTGATTACTACTTGCTCCATATAAATACCATGTTTTATTTCCATAAAATATTGGTATTACACCTGATATTGGTTTTCCATCGTAATAAGCCATTAATAATTTCATATGTCCACCTGGTACCATGTTATCATACATTTTTTCAAAGTATTCTAGTGGTCTTGTTATGAATCCATCTCTGTTTCCTGTTTCTATCATGATTTTATGGAAGTCTTTTAAGTCTTCTCTTGTTCCTTCTTTTACTGTCACTCCTTTTCTTCCTGCCAAACGAATATTATATCTCCATTTTTGATGGAATCCTGCCATTATTTCTTCTTCTGTTTTATCTTTTATATCTAGTCTGAATACAAATCTTGGTTGAATTTCGTCCTTAAAGTCTTTTGCATCATCTTTTATTTTATATCCTAAATTTGTTACTATATCTCTAAATGTTTGATCATCTTTTTCTATATCTGGTTCTATTCTTAGGCCTATGGCATTGTATTTTTTTGCTAATTCTTTTGCTCCATCTGTTAATTGTTTTAATACTGCTATATTATGTATGTCACATACTGGTCCTCTTGATGCATACATTATGTTTCCAAATATTGGCATTTTTCTTATCCATACACATAATGATCCTATTATGTTTTTGTCCTCGTCTTCTGCTAATATTACTTCTGGTTTCCAGTTTGGTTTCTTTATTTCTGCCCATTCTAATGATTGTTGAAAGTTACATCTTTCGTTTTCTTCTAAAAATTTTCTGTATTGTTGTTTCGACTCTTCATCTTCTACAAATCTCATTTTTATTTTTTCCTCCTATTATTATTTGCAATTATTCGTATTTTACACCAAGTTGGGTAATTTTACAAGTGATTTTACAGAAAATTTACATACAAAAAAAGAATAGGATGCCAATTGGCATCCTATTCTTTTTTCACCCGTGTTTCTATATACTTTTTTCTTGCTACATATAATGATACCGCAATTTTCTTAAGTTCCTCTTGCACAGCATTAAAGTCAACTCCATTCGCAATTAATCTACCAGCATTTGGTTTCAGAGTTTCCATTACATAAAAATCAAAAAATTTCTCCACATTTTTATAATTGATACAATGTGTTTTTCCTTGAAATTGTACTACCATAATGCTATCTGGGTCATTTAATAAGACTACAGTGTCTTCCATTAATTTTTTAAATTGGCACTCCCGCGAGCACTCATAACAATTTATGTTGCATCCTAAATTTAAGTATTTCATAAAAACACTCCTTTCTGCATTTGTATACATATTATTTTATCAAATTAATGTCAAAAAGCCAATTTATGTAAATTAACTTTTTAACATATTCTAAAAGTTTCATATTAGATTTTTATTTACAAAATCTGTGTTTACCAATAGTAACAGTCATTGGTCTAGACCAAATCCACTTATTTGTCGCAGTAGATGGATTAAAATAATAAATAGCACCATAGCTTGGATCCCAACCATTCATTGCATCTTGTGCAGCTTTTCTAGCAGTTGAATCTGGTGTCAAATTAACTTGTCCATCTTTTACAGCATCAAATGCCCCAGACTGGTATACAACTCCTGACAAAGTATTTGGAAATGAACTACTTTTTATTCTATTCATAACAACAGCTCCAACAGCCACTTGACCGGTATATGGTTCTCCTCTGGCTTCTCCGTAGATTACTCTAGATAGTAAATTCAAATTACTACTATAAGACGAAGAACTACTTGAAGAAGATGATGAAGAAGATGTTATTCCCATTGCCTTTAATGTTGCTGGGCCTGCAATTCCATCTGCTGTTAAACCATTTTTTCTTTGAAAATATTTTACAGCATTTACCGTTTGAGTCCCATAAATACCATCAACACTACCTGAATAATATCCCCATCTTTTTAATTTTGTTTGTATTTGTGTAACCTCTGACCCCCTTGAGCCATATTTTGATAATGCCTCTACTGTTTCGTTTTCTTTATTATTTTTATATATTAATGTAACCACAGATATTGCTGAAATTAATAAAATAATAACTGATATCATCTTCAATATTTTTCTTTTATTAAAAAATCTCTTTAACATAAAAAACCACCTATCAATAAAAATATTTAAGACAAATTTTTCTTTATCTAATCATTTATATTTTTATCAATATTTGGTTTTATTATACATTTTATGAATTATATTTTATTTTATGAACAATATCTACATAAAACGGTCTCCATTCCAACTTGCAAATCGATTTTTCCATTTTTAAAATTATAATCTAAGTCACATAAATCCTGTAAAATATTTCTTAAGTCTTTTTCTTTAAAATATTTTGACTGAACCTTGTATTTTGTTGTTAAAAACATTTGATTTGGCTTTAATTTCAAGCTTGAGGCAAAATCCTTATTGGTATTCATTGCCATTTTTGTTATATATAATTTTTTAAAATGATTATACAATGTTACTAAAATTTTCGCCAATGGTTCTTTTGCATAAATCAAATTTTGCAAAACTTGTAATGCTCCTGTTATATCTTTTTTGCCTAAATCGTCAGTTAAATCAAATATTACACTTTCTAATTTTTTAATTGATAATATATCAATATCTTCTTTTTTTATAGTTCCATTTTCTCCTGCATACTCAATTAGCTTTCTGATTTCATTTATTAAATCTTGCATATTTGTTCCACAACATTCAATAAAATACCTTAATGTTTGTGCATCTATATTTACCTTATAGCCATTGCAAATAGTCTTTATTCTTTGTTCTATTTGATTAGCTTTTTGGAAGTCAAATTTACATACAATACCATTTTTTTCAATTGCTGTATATAAAGCTGATTTATTATCCGCTTCTTCTTCAACAAAAACTAATACAACTGATTCATTTATTAGTTTGATATTTTCTTCAATATATTTTGCCAATTTATCTTTTAGTTTGGCTGTATCTCCTGCTTTTCTTTTTCCCTCTTTTTTGAATAGTCCCGTATTTCTAGCAATTATCAATTTCTTTTCATATCCAAAACTTGGAGTTTCTATATCAGATATTATTTCCGAAACATTTTGTTCATCTATCATTATAAAGTTTATCCCTTTTACACATTCTCCAAATAAATTTTTTATTTTTTTCAAATTGCTTTCTAGTAAGAACAATTCCTCACCATATAAAAGATATAAGCTATTTAGTTTTTTTGAATTTAATTCTTTTTCAAGATTTTCAATTGTCATTTTCTCTTCCTTTCGCTTCACTTCATTTTGCTCATCGCCATCTAAAATTTTTTTCAAAAATTTTGGCTTTCAAATGTCTCTTTTGGAACCGATGTCTCAAACAGAACCGTCCCTAAAGAGACATTCTAAGAACTTCTGCCACACTCCAAGCCTGTGCAATAGCTCCTTTAGGCTCGTATGGTCTAACAGAATCATAGATTTCTGCGATGCTTCCTATACATCCTCTATGTTCAATTTCTTTAGTAAATGTTTTGTTAATTTTATTTGTAAAATCATTCAATTTATTCTCTAATTCTGTTTTATATGTTTTTCTCTTTTCTGCTTTTATCATATTTCTTAAAGCGTCATAATATAGTCCCAATAGCCATGTCCATGTTATTCCTTGATGATAGCTCATATCTCTTTTAAAGCTGTCTCCCTCATATATTTCAATATAATTTGGTTCTCCTTTTGCTAATGATTTTAGGCCATAATTATTTAATAATTTCTTTTCTACAACATTTACTATATTGTAAGCTTTTTCTGAGTTTGGCTCAATTACAGTGTATGTTAAACTTAATGCAAATAATTGATTTGGTCTTATTTTTCCATCGCTATTTTTTTCGTCACTTACAACATCATATAAGCATTTTCTTTTTGCATTATAGAATTTTTCATTAAATGTTTTTTTACATTTTCTAGCTAAGTCTTTATATTTTTTTATTTTTGCCTTTATTTCTGTTTCCTTCTCATCATTTAATTTTCCATTTTCATTTTTTGCTTTGGAATCAGCTATATTTAAATCAATTTCTAATTTTTCTGTTAATTCAGCCATTATCATTAAACTATTGTACCACAAACTATTTATTTCAACTGCTTTTCCATTTCTAGGTGTAGCAGCTATTCCATTTGTTTTTGCATCCATCCAGGTATTTTGAGTATTTTCTGTTCCTGATACTATTAAATAATCAGAATCTAAATAAATGTTGTTGTTATCTACATCAATTCCTTTTATATAACTATCTATAACTTTCTCTAATTTACTATATAAATTCTCTTTTACAAATTCATAGTCACCTGTATAATTAATATATTTTTGGATTTGCTCAAACAATAATAATGATGCATCTGCACTATTGTACAACGGTCTGTTATCAAATCCTGAATATCCATTTGGAACTAAGCCATATTTTATATCTCTAACCATTGTTAGTAAAACTTCTCTTGCCAAATCAAATCTTTTTGTTTTTAACAATAAACCTTCAAATGAAATCAAACTATCTCTTCCCCAATCAAGGAACCATGGATATCCTGCAATTACAGTGTGCAAGCCAAATGATGGTCTATATACTATAAATTGGTCTGAAGCTTTTATTAATTCTGATATAAATTCTTTATTTTTATCCAATACATTTTTTGATTCTGTATTTCCACTTTTTTCTTTATTAGATTCTTCTTCAGAATGCATAACATTTTCAACTATTTTATCAATTCTTACAATTTCACTTTGCATTATATCTTTAACATTTATTTCTTCAATATTATCTTCCAAACCACATACAAATGATATTTCTTTTTCTTCATTTGGTTGTAATTCAACTTCATATACTCCTGAAACGCTATGATTTTCTTTTGGAAAAAATCCACGTTTTTCTTCTTCTATGTAGAACATATCTTTAAATGTATCATTCTGATGTTCAATATATTTCCCTTCTGATAAGTTCATATATATTGGAAATTTTGATTTTCCGTCTATTATCAATTTTACTTTTGCATTGTTGATAGTTTGTCTTACATCAAAATAATGATTTGTACTCATTGAGTGAAAATCTCTAAAATTGAATATTGGCGCTATAGATAATTTTGATGGCTTGTCAGCATTTTTTATTTTATAATATATTCCTACAATATTTTTTCCATATTTCATACATATAGCTTTTGTAATCTTTACATTATCTACTGAATATTTAAAAATTGGAAAATATTCTTTTTTAAATTCTTCTTGATATTTAAATCCCTCAGATATATAGTTTTCTCCTACATTTGTATATAAATCATGTTTTACATCACCAATTTGAATACTTTCGTCTACTTTTGATAAAATCAAATATCTTTGTGCAGGCGGTGTTAATGGAGCAATTAATAATCCATGGTATTTTCTTGTATTTGCCCCTATAATTGTTGAACTTGCAAATCCTCCAATTCCATTTGTTATTAACCATTCTTTTTTTAATCCATTTTCAATATCTAACTCTTCTTTTGTGATCTTCATACTAAATATCCTTCTTTCCAATTTTTATACTTTTGATTTATTCCCGTCGTAATTACAATTATTGCATTTTTCTTCTTCTACCACGTTGGCTTTTTGGAAGTTCATTTGGAGCAACTTTTCTTTTTGTTCTTACAGGTTCTCTCATGCTCTTTTCGTACTCTCTTCTAAACTCCAATATTTCTTTATCTTCTTTTATTTCTTCCTTTATTTCTTTTCTTACTTTTTTTGCTTTTTTAGCCTCTCTTGCCTCTTTCTTCAATTTTTGTTCTTTCAGTTTTATCATTTCGTCAGCTTGTTTTATTGACTCAATTCTATCACTATATTTACTGCTAAATTTGCTATTTCTTTTTTTAGTATCTTTATCTTTTTTACCCTTTTTCGCATCTTTTGCCATTTGTTTTTTTATTTTGTTAATTCTTTTATCTTCTCTCAATTTATTATTTAACATCAAATATTGTGGATCATTTTGTTTATCTTGATATTTCAAATCATCACATATAAGTCCAATTACAGACTCCGCAACTAACTCTGGGTCATGACGTATACATCCATCTGATATTGTTGATAGGTTTCTTTGTAAAAATGTTATTCCTTTTACCTTATCAATGTCACTATCTACTAGGTCTTGTCCCTCCAAATTATATTTTTTAATGTATTCTGGTACAACTTCTCCTGTATCATAAATACAATAATCTACAATTCCTTTTCCACAATGTTCTATTATTGCATTCAAATGGTCTGACACACTATATTCATCTGTTTGACCCGGTTCTGTCATTATATTACTTATATAAACCTTTAATCCTGTTGACTCTTTTATAGCTTTTGCTACACCATTTACCAATAAGTTAGGTATTACATTTGTATACAAACTTCCTGGTCCTATTATGATGCAATCAGCTTCTTTTATAGCATCTATTACACCTGGAGCAGGTCTACAATTTGTAGGATTTAGATAAATTCTATTTATTTTTGTTACCTTATCATATACCATTTCTGATATTTTTGATTTTTCTGTTACCAAATATCCATTAGCTAATTCTGCTGTTATATTCATTTCGTCTAAAGTTACTGGTAAAACTCTTCCTACTATATTTAACACTTCATTGCTTTTTATTATTGAATCTGAAAAATCATTATTAATATTCTTCATTGCACTAAAATATATATCAGAAAATGTTAAATTTCTTAATCTACCCTCTTTAAATTTGTAATTAAACAGTTTATCTATTTGTCCTTCTTGATTAGAAAGTGCAATAATACTATCTTTTACATCATCTAAAGGCATTGTTTGCAATTCTTTTCTTGATTCAGTTTGTCCTTCTCCATAATCAGAAATTGTAACTATTGCTGTTAAGTTATCTGTATATTTTTTTAGTCCTGCAAGAACAGTATTTAAGCCTGTCCCGCCACCTATTACAACGATGTTAGGTCCTTGGTGATATACCTTTTTGTTAAATATCAATGATTTTACATTAACATTGCTTTTGTCATTCATTCTGTCATCTGTTGACTCAATTAATATTTCTAATGTCCTTTTATTAAATCCAACTAGTCCTGATACTACAGCTATTACGCCTATTACAAATGTAACAATTATTTTTGCCAATTCACCAAATGACATTTCTTTTAGCACTAGTATTTCTGCAGTTCCATAACATACTAATGCTATTCCTATCAATATTATAAGCATCCATCTTTTTAATTTACTTTTTGAGTCAAACCATTTTATAATTCCATTCATTTTCACTTACCTCCAAATGTGTCTCTTTTAGCTCGTTTCTGCTATTCTAAGATTTTAATTTCAAATTCTATTTTCTTTCCAAATTTTTCATAAACTTTATCTGTAACGTACTTTGCTAAATCTAATACATCTTTTGCTGTTGCATCTCCTGTATTTATTATAAATCCTGCGTGTTTTTCTGAAACCTTAGCTCCACCTATTGAATAGCCCTTTAATTCTGCCTCATCAATAAGTTTTGCAGTTATAAAATCTGTTCCTCTTTTAAATGTACTTCCTGCTGATGGATACTCTATTGGTTGTTTTTCTTTTCTATATTGTGCATATTCATCCATTTTAGCTTTTATCTCTTCTTTACTGCCTTTTTGCAATAACATTTTAGCCTGAAGAATTATGTATTCACCATTTGAAAATTTACTATGTCTATATGTAAACTCTGCCTCTTCATTTGTAAAGTTAAATATTTTTCCATTATAATCCATTGCTATTACTTCTGTTACTATATCTTTTATCTCTTTTCCATGTGCACCTGCATTCATTAAAATAGCGCCACCTATTGTACCTGGAATTCCAGACAACTCTTCAAATCCTGTTATTTCTTCTTTTAAAAATTTTTGTGCTAAAAAGCCTATTGGCACAGCATCATTAACTGTAACTTCAACATTTTTTGAATCTTTATTTTCTATATTAATTTCTTTTAAATTTGTTTTTATTACTATTCCTTTTATTCCTTTATCTGAAACTAATACATTACTTCCATTTCCCAAAATAGTTATTTTTATATTTTCTTTTTTTGCAAACTCCAATACCTTTTGAAGTTCTTCAATAGAAGTTATTTTTATATAAATTTCCGCTGGTCCACCAATTTTAAACGATGTATGATTTTTCATTGGTTCATTAGTTTTTATTAAATCTTTTGAAATTATATTTTCTAAGCTTTTTACAATTTCTGCACTTTCCAATTTTGCACCTGCTTTCTTTGTTTTTATTCACTTTTAGAATATATATACAATGCTTTATTTAAATTTGTCACTCTTACTGTTTCGTTTATTACTTCCCCTGTTTTGTAATTGACTATAAAAGTATCATCTTCACTTGTTATTCCTAAGTTTTCAAGGTCTGCCTTTCCAAGTTTTTTATATTCTGTTCCTTTTAATTCTATGCTATCTCCTGTTTTACTATTTATGTCTTTTATTATTTCTTGCACTTCTGCTATATTAACATCTGTTCCTGGTAATTCTTCTTTTGTTAATTGTGCTTTTGTATTTCTTTCTAATATTGCATGTTGTATCATTTCTAATTCAGACAATTGCTTTGCTGATACTGTTTCTTTATGCCCTCTTAGTGTTCCTGTTATTGATATTCCTGATATTATTAGTAATAGTACTATTGTTATTACTAGTGCTACTAATGTTATTCCGTTATTTTTTCTTATGTTCATTTGCTTTTTTGTATGACTATTTATTTTTAAATATTCATACTCTCCTTTCCGTTTTTGTTTTCTGTTATAATATATCATTTTTTTTTCAAAATTACAATAATAAGCCATACAATTTTCAATATTGTATGACTTATTATTTTTTATTTTGTTATTTTAATTTTTCTAGTTCTTCTTTTGTTAAACTTGTTGCTTCTATTATTTTTTCAACAGAAATTCCCATTTCTAATAGTTTTTTTGCTATTTCAATACTTTTTTCTTTTTTACCTTTAATTTCTCCGTTCTTTTATTCCTTCCTTTTTCCCTTCTTTTCTTCCGCTCATATCTTCCCTTTTGTATTCCGTTCTTCTTTTCCAGCTTCAAAGAAATTATGCTCACTAGTTCTTCTATTAATCTCTGCCATTAATATAGAATTGTGCCTTTCTCTTTCCTTTGGGTCTGCACTTATAAAGTCTAAAGCCCTTATTGCTTTTTTTATTTCTTTATTTTCTTTCTCTGCCAAAATAATCCCCTCCTCATTTTGTGTAAATATACACATCCATTGGTCTAATTTTGTAAATTTTGATGGTTCTTTTTTCTTATACTTAGGTAATTCTATATAATGAAATTCTATGTATTTTGATGCAATTTCGTCTTCCTCTTTATATCCCATATTTACATATTCTTCTGGTAATGTTTCATCAAATTTTACTTTTCCTACACTATGGTAACTATTCCTTTTTAAGAAATTATAATTTGTTATAAATATTACTATGCTCTTTTTTAATTTTATATATTCTTCTCCTTCTTGTAGCTGTTCCGATATCATTTTGCCTAAATATTCTGTTCCTCTTTCTTCTGTATTTTTCTCATCTTCCATTTGCATCTCTATGTCAAAAATTGTTCCATCATCTATTTGAGCTTTTATATCTAATAGTCCTCGTTTTTCATCTTTTTCGTATGGTATTATTTCTGGATTTTTTATTTCTACTTCTTTAATGTCCTTCTTTAAAATTGCTTCCAAAAAATCTTTTAATATACTTTCATTTCCTTCAAATGCAAATACTCTTTTAAATATATAATCATTTGTAATTGGTAATCTTTCTACTTTGTTTGTTTTTTCTTTTACCATATACTGTCCTTTCTAATTATACTAAATATTTTTGCTTTTGGCAATACTATTTAGTAAATATTTATTAATTGTATTTACAATTTTTTTGACAATTTGCACTATAAAAAATGCACCTCCATCCTTGTCTTATTTTTTCAATACTTTTGGGTATTTTCGATTTAAATTTTGAACTTAATTTTTAATCTTAAAATTTAGAAATAATAAATTAGATTAAATTAATTAAAATATTTTTGTCTTTCCAAAGTTGCTAGATTTTATTTTTATTTTAAAATTAAATTTTATTTTTAAAAATTTTGACTATGCAATTGTCAAATAAATTGCATAGTCATATATTACCACGGTTTTATGTTACTTGTCAATAAAAAGATTTCGACAAAATATGACATCAGTTATGATTTCCATATTTTTTGAATATTTTTTATTAATTATTTTTTCATAATTTTAAAATCATATGCATTTGCAAAATCTGCGGTAATTGAGCTATTAAATTGGATTGTTTCACCAGCTTTTACGGCCTCTATTATTCCCGGCATTTGATATAATTCTTTTCCATTTTCGTCTAATAAAACAATAGTAACTTCTTGCATATCAATATTTGATTTTGTTGTATTTTTTACATTTGCTAATAAATTTGTAACACCATCATTATATGTTATTTGCGTATTTGTAATTTCTAAACCTTGTAACTTTTTATTTTCTGTTATTTTAGAACTATTATTGAGCTTCGTTCCATCGTCTAGTACCGTTACATATTGCTCAGTTTCTGTATTTTGAATTTGGTTATTTTCTTTTGCCTTTTTATTTGATATTATTTTCTTTGCTACAATAATTATTACTATTGCTATAATTATTATTAATACTATGTCTATTATCCTTATTCCTTGCTTTTTCTTTCTTTTTGCCATTTTTAACATCCTTTCGTTTTTATACTATAATATGGTGTGCTTTCACACACCATATATTTTAGCTTTATTGATATCTATTTAACTCTGCTTTAATACTTTCTTAAAATTTTAATTCAGGATATCCGTCTGATCCCATGTACCAAACATTGTCAAAATCCCATCCTGTATAATTTGACTGTTGTTTCATTTCTTCTGTTGTTAGTCCTTTGCCTGATACAGTTTCAGGAACGCTTAGTGTAAATAATTCTTTATTATAAAATGAATTTGTTAGTGTAATTCCCCCAAGTAGTTGATTATTATTGTTTTTTGAAGTATATCCTCCTCTAAAACTTCCTGTTCTGTTAGTTCCATTGCCATTTCCATACCAATAGCTATTAACTACACTTATATTTGAAAATCCAGATCTAGATTGAAATCCCACAAATCCTCCCATATCATAGTTTCCGACTATTCAATGTAGTTCTAGCATAACAATTAATAAATTTTATTGTCCCAGTGCTCGTACCAGCAAAACTTCCATTATTATCTGTTGTCTTTATACTTCCTGTTACACCTACTTTTTCAAATAAACAATTTCCACTTACACTTGCAATTAATCCACACTTATAATTATTTAAGTCCTCTATTTTTATATTTTTAAATATTATATTTTTTATTGTACAATCATTTACATCTGAAAAAATTCCTGCACCCTTATAATAACTGCTCGTTGCGGCTGGATTAACTATACTTAAATTTGAAATAGTATGTCCCTGTCCATCTATTGAGCCATCAAAATAAGCAATGCCACTATTTTTAAAATATCTAATAGTTTTAAAATCAAAACCACTCATATCAATATCATTCATAACAATATAATCACCGTGTCTATCTTTGCTCATATTTTGCAGGTCTTGCGGAGTATAAATTTCATAAATTTTAAATTTTTCAACTGTAACTTCTATTTCTTTTGTAACAGTCTTTCCTCCATAAGTTCCAGTAACCACAAAAGTAAATTTTCCATTTGTTGTAATTTCATAAGGAAGAGTCTTACTTGAATCATCTTTTAGAGTTACTGTACAATTTGTACCTTCCAAAGTTGCCTTAAAGTTTATATACAATGGATCACCTTTCTTTTGTGAACGGTCAGCTACTGATTTTGTTGCATCAGTTTCTGTTTTACTTGTTCCAATATATGGATCTGTTGTTACTATTTCCAAGTTCTTTGTTGTTACTTTTACACTATTACTTTTTTTAACATTTCCTGCATTATCATAAGCTAACATATAAACTGTATAATCAGTACCAGGTTCTAACCCTGTGACATCATAACTTGTTGTTGTTATGTGTTCAAATTTTATATCATTTGAACCTGATGTTGATGCTACATATGTAAATTCTGATGCTCCAAGTTCATTTAACTTATCTGCATCTCCTGTTGCTCTTAAGCTTGTCTTATCTACATTTGTTACTGTCATATTAAATGCTTCTTCTATTGTTTTTTCTACATCTCCAATTTTAACATTTAAGTTCTTATCTATTGTAAATCCAAATTCTTTTCCATCAATTTTATATGTTCCTTTTAGTTCATTATCTGATTCAGAATAATCTTTTACAGTTATATTATTGTCTTTTCCTTGCAAATTATCGTGTAAAATTTGTAATGTTACATTATTTCCTTTTGGTATTTCTTCTGTTTGTATCTCCATTATCGCAGTTTCAATATTTTCTTTTGCTTGTGCTTTTAATTGCACTATTTTTGCTTTTTTGGCCTTTTCTATTAGTCCTTCTTGACCTGTTAATGTCCTTATTGAAACTCCGGCTAGTATTAGAAGTATTACTATCGTTATAACTAACGCGATTAATGTTATTGCTTTGTTGTTCTTCAACATTATTTCCTTTTGCAATTTCAGTAGCTGTTTCTTCTTCATTTGTGATTGCACTTGTTACAACTCCTCCTTTTTCTATTACATATGTGTAATCTTTTATTCCTGACTGATTATCTATTGTTCCTCCTACTATCTTAAATCCTACTGGTATCATATTTGTTACAGATATCGTGAAATCTTCTGGTGCAATATTGTCTATTATTGTTAATGTTGCATATATTCCAGCATTTGTTCCATCTGTTAGTCTTGCATAAATTACATCATTATGATTTAAGTTTTCTACTTTTATTGTAGCTCCTGCTGTTGCAGCTCTTATCCAAGTTCCACTAGTTGAATTTACTTGATATTCTATATAAAAACTTGTTTCTGTTGTACTTATGCTTACATTTGCTAGTCCTTTATTCCATATTACTGCTCCAAATTTTATAGCACCTGATGCTACCGGTATTGATTTTGTTGTTATTGTTTGTTCTTTTGTTGATATATTTCCAGCCAAATCTTGTGTTTCTATTTTTACAGTATATGTTTCTCCTGCTGTTAGTCCTGTAAATTTGTATGTTGCATTTGTTCCATTATACATTTCTGTATATGTTGTTCCAACTGCTGAAGTTGTTCCACTTGTTGCATTTGCTTTTATACTAAATTTATATGTTGGACTTGTTCCCATTCCTGTTTCATTATCTACTGCTGTAACTATTGTCTCTATTTCTGAAGTTGTTGACGTTGTTGTAATTCCAAGTATTGGTGCTTTTGCATCAACAACTGTTAATGTTGCATAATTTGAACTACTTGTTCTATCTGTTAAACGTGCATATATTATATCGTTATGATTTAGTCCTATTATTGTTACATTACCTCCTGCTGTTGTTCCTCTTGTCCATGTGCCTGTTGTTGAATTTACTTGATACTCTATAAAGTATTTTGTTTTTGTACTAATTACTACTTCTGCTTTTCCAATTCCTGATGTTTGCCTCCATATTAGACTTTCAAAATTTATTGCTCCAGCTTCTGTTGCATCTGGTATTCCATCTGTTAAAACACTTCTTTCTTTCATTCCAATATTTCCAGCTTCATCAGCTACTGTTACTTTTATTGTGTAATCTTTCTTTTGTTCTAATCCTGTAAATTCACATGTATCACTACTGCCGTTTTGTATTTCTCTATATGTGCTGTCATCTGCACCTGTTTCTTTTATATAAAAAATGTATATTGTTGGTGTTGGTAGTCCTCCTACATCTGTTGCTGTTGCTTTAACTTTTGCACTATTTGATGTTTTTTCAAGTACTGTAAAGTCAACTACTGGTGCAATATCGTCTGGTATTAATATACTTTTTTCTATCATTCCTTTGTTTCCAGCTTTATCTTCAACTTCAACTTTTATTGTATAATTTTTACCAATTGTTAATCCTGGTACTGTTAATATATTTGATATTGTATTTTGCTTTTCAATATATGTACTATCGTCTGCTCCTGTTTCTTTCATATAAAATTTGTATTTTACATCTGTTGCAAGTCCACTTTCTAAATCCTCTGCATTTGCTGTTGCTGTTATTGTTTCATTTTTCGCTTCTAGGTTTAATTCTATATTTGGTTTTATTGTGTCTGCAACTATTAGTGTTGCATAACTTCCAGAGCTTGTTCCATCTGTTAGTCTTGCATAAATTATGTCTCCATGCTTTAGACCTGTTGCATTAACATCTACCTTTGGTGCACTTCCTTTTGTCCAACTTCCATTTATTGAATTAATTTGATATTCAATTGTATATTCTGTGTTTGTACTAATTGTTACTTCTGCTGTTCCAGAATTCCATGTTAATCCGCTAAATAAAATACTTCCTGCTGATGTTCCATCTGGCAAATTATCCATTGTTTCTGTTACAATTTTTGTTGCCTTGTTTCCTGCTCTATCTTGTACTTCCACTTTTACTGAATATTTTTCTCCTGCTATTAAACCTATAAAATTACATGTTTTATCTGTTGTATTTTGAACTAACACATATTTTGAATCGTCTTCATTTTCTTTTTTTATATAAAAGGCATATGTTGCTGTTGAATCAATTCCTGTTTCGTCATCTGTCGCTATTGCTTCAGCTTTCATTTCTGTTGTTGATTTTACAGTTGTTGTAACTTCTAAATTTGGTATTATATTATCTATTACTGTTAATGTTGTATAGTTTCCAGCCGTTGTTCCATCTGTTAAACGTGCATAAATTGTTTCATTATTGTTTATGCCTCTTACTAATATGCTTGTTCCAGCATCATTTCCACTTGGTCCTTTTGACCATGTTCCTGTTGTTCCATTTATTTGATATTCTATTTGGAATCCAGTTTTTGTTTTTATTGTTACTTCTGCTTGTCCATTTTTCCAAGTTAGATTTTCGAATATTATTGCTCCTGTTTCTGTAGCATCTGGTACTTTTTCTCCCTTTATTTCTATAACCTCTTCTGATGCTCCTATATTTCCGGCTATATCTTGTATTTCAACTCTTATTCTATATTTTGTATTTGGTTTTAAATTCGTAAAAGTGAAAATATCATTTTTGTCCTTGCATTTTTGAATATAAGTGCTATCGTCTGCACCTTCTTCTTTTATATAATATGTATATATTGGATGCTCTGCCATTCCACTTTCGTCATCTTCAGCTAGTACAACTGTTACTGTTGCAGATAAGTTTGTATCATCTGTTACAGCATTTATATTAATGCTTGGTTCCATATCATCTATAATGTTTTTATAGATAAATGATCCAGAATTTCTTCCATCTGTTAATCTTGCATATACTACATCTCCACGCTTTAGTCCTGTTACTGTTGCATAATTGATTTCATCACCTTTTTGCCACAACCCATTTGTACCATTTACTTGATATTCTACTCTGTATGTTTCGTTTAATTCCATGTCTCCATCTACAAAATCTTCTCTTTTTATTGTTGTTCTAATATCAAGTTTTGCCATACCATTTTTCCAAGTTACATTTCCAAATAGTATTGCTCCATCTTCTGTTCCATCTGGTATTTTAGGTGTCAATGCATCCATTGATGTCGTACCTTCATTTCCTGCTTTATCTTTTGTTGTTGCCTTTATATCATACCATGTATTTTGGTCTAAGTTTGTTAATTCTACTTCTGTATTTGGTCCTTCATAAAATTTTACATATCTATTTTCTGGTTCACTCGACTTTTTGTAGTAATATACATATGTTGGATTTTCTGGCATTCCACCTTCTTTATCTAAAACTTTTAGTTTTACCGTCATTTCATTTGATAATTGTTTTTGTGTTTCTAATTGAAGGTCTGGTGGTGTTGTGTCTATTTTTCCTAAATCTAATTCTCCATATACAATATATCTAATTAATTTTGTTATGTCTCTTTGGTCTACTGTTCCATCTCCTGTTATATCAGCAGAATTATATTTTATTCCGTCTAAATTGGCTCCTTTTAACCCTACTATGTATCTTATTATATTTGTTAATTCAACTTGTGTTGCCTTGCCATCACCATTTAAGTCTCCTACTACACTTAGTTCATATACTTCATCTTTATTTTCTAGGTACATCCCTGTTCCAATAAAACCTTCTGTTACTTCTTCTGTACATTCTTTATCTTTGTATATTTTTAAATTATTTTGAAATTCCTGTAACCCATAGTAGTCTTCTACTTTGCTAAATTCTGTACTACTAAATTTAGCTTTAAATGTTTCTATTGTTGTTTCTGGTTCTATTCTGTAAATTATACCTTCGTCATAATCTATGTCGTAAAATGTACTTATTATCAAATCTTCGTCTGCTTTTACTACCGTATTTATGAATAAAATACTTAACATTGTTATAGCACCAAATATATAATTTATTAATTTTTTATTAAATTTACTAACTGATGTTTTGTTTGTGATTTTTGGTACTTGTTTTACCATATTCTTCCCTTTCCAAGGTACTACACCTTTATTTTATAATAATTGAAATTGTTTAATTTAAGATTTTTATTAAAGCCTCTTATTTTATATCTTTCATTGTTTTATTTTTAATTCCTAAAGCTATTACAATTGCTATTAATGCAATTATCAAAAGTGCTACTGCTATTGATTTTCCAGCTTTAGGTATTATTGTTTTTGCTGTTGTATTATCAGTTGCTGTTGCTTTATTTTGTGTATTTTTATTTTCTTTGTTTGAATCACTCTTGTCTGTTGTGCTAGTTTGTGTATTTTCTGAATTATCTTCTTTATTTGAATTATTTGTTGCTCCATTTGAATTTCCACTATTTATCTTTATAGTTACAGCTTTGTCACCAACATTTACTAAATTAGTTCCATCATTTGATGTTATTTCTTTAAATTCTATTTTTGTGTCTTTTTCTTCTGTTACTGTTTCTTTTACTTTGAACTTAACACTAAATATTTGTGTATTTTCTTTTGTTCCTGAGCTTAAATTTACAGCTAAGAATTTACCGTTTAAAGTGCTACTTTCGTCATTATATGTTGTTGTCCAATTATTTAAACTTTGTATTGAATTACTTGTTATTGTTTCAAATATGTTTGTATCATAATTGATTTTTCCTTCTAATGTATTTATTCCATTTGCTCCCATATTTATGTCTGATACTCCTATTGTTACTATGATTTCTTCTCCTGCTTTTATTGATGTTTTATTTGCTGTTAAATTTGCTTTAAATGTAGTTGATGTTTCTGCTTTTACTGTTCCTATCATTCCACCTATAATACATCCTATCATTAAAATTACTATTAATATTTTTTTTACTTTCATTTTTTACCACAACCTTTCTTTAGAATCTTAAAGACTCTATAACTTTTTAATTTTTTAGTATTATTTTAATCATATATTTTTGTACGACAAATAGACAGCAATATTACTCTGTATTTTTTATACAGACGCAATACTCCTGTCTATTTTTATCTATTTTATTTATTTTGCACTCATTTAGTAAATTACTTGTGTGTGTGTGTGTGTGTGTGTGTGTGTGTACTCTCTCAAGGCTTTCAGCAGTTTTTATCATTATCATTTTCTCCTTTGATTTTTTTCTTTATATACTATCTTATATAGATTATACATAATTTATTATGTATTTACAATACCTTATAACTTTTTTATGCAAATGTAATATTATTGTAATATTTCTGTAATATTTTTAAAAATATCTCCTTTTTAGAACCGATGTAAAAAGCCAGAATTATCTTTTACAGAAAGTTATCATACTATGATAACTTTCCTAGAATATAGAAAAAAGGGTTCTATAATAAATGTTGGGGTGGGTAAAAAAACTCCAACATTTTTTAAAAAAGTATAGCACTTATCTTAAATAC
>CAKOWP010000011.1 GCA_934122385.1 uncultured Clostridia bacterium
GGTATTTAAGATAAGTGCTATACTTTTTTAAAAAATGTTGGAGTTTTTTTACCCACCCCAACATTTATTATAGAACCGATTATACTTAGGTATAATCTTTTTTTATATTATAGGAAGTTCAGAGAATTTTCTTATTTTAATATAGAAAACTACATTCTAGAGAAAATTTATTGAAATAATTGAAAAAATATATATTGTATGATAAATTAAAAATATAAAATAAAAAAGGAGATATATTCAATGAATAAAAATTTAAAAATTGGACTCATTTCTGATATACATGAGGATATTAAAGCTTTAGAAAGGTATTTGAAATACATTCAAAATTCAGATATAGATATTGGAGTATATTTGGGAGATAGTGTATCAAGAAACTGCGATGATGATACAAATTATTTTTGGAAGTTAGCATCAAAAGCTGATAAGCCAATATATTATACAGTTGGAAATCATGATGTTGGAATTGATGAATATAAAAGTATAGGGTGTGAAAAAATTTATGATACTTATATTTATCCTATGATAGATAATAAATATTTAGATATTAATAATACAAATAATGGAAAGTGCTATTATTATAAAGATTTTGATAATTATAAAATAAGGTTAATTAGCATATTTGAATATGAGGGAACGAGGGATGCAGATTTAACTTTAGGATTTGAGCATAGAAGATATATTTCAAGTGAACAATTGTTGTGGTTTGCAAAAACATTATACAATACACCATTAGACTATTCTGTTATTGTTACAATGCATCAAATACCAGCTTTAAAACCTAATTTTAAAGAATGCAATTTTTGTGCTAATGTTGGAGAAACTAACTTGGAAGAAGATTTGAGTGATGGATATGGATATCTTCAATTATCAATGTTAGGAAATCCTTTGGGAGATATTATAAATGCTTTTAAGAATGGATTACATATAAGAAATAAATATTCTGTAAAGGAAGAATATCAAAAATATTTAGAGACCCCTACAATTGATTTTGATTTCTCTGATAGACCAAAAGGAAAGTTTATTTGTTTTTTAACTGGGCACTTACATTGTGCATTTATAACTACTTCGATGGAGTACAAAGATCAATTGGCTATTACGGTTCCAGCTGCTTCAACAGGTGCATTTGAGAGGCAAAATGATGATATTAAACCAATTTCAGAAAATGATGATAATTTTTATATACTTGAAATAAATACTAAAAATAAGAATATAAGTATAGATAAAATTGGAACTGCAATAACATCTAGTGGAGTATTAAGAGATAGAATTAATTTGAAATATGAATAAAGATATCAGAACAGTTACTTATAATATAATTTAAATGTATATAATTTTTAAAATTATATAAAATAAAATACAAAGGAGGTTTCAAAATATGGAACAAAAAATCAAAGCCGTACAATATGGCGTAGGAAAAATGAGTTTATACACTATGAGATACATGCTAGAGAAAGGAATTGAAATAGTAGGAGCAGTAGATGTAAATCCAGCAGTAATTGGAAAAGACATAGGAGAAATATTAGGAAGAGAAAAATTAGGAGTGGTTGTCGTATCAGCAGAAAATGCTGAAGAAATGATGCAAACAACAAAACCAGACATATGTATAATAACAACAAGAAGTTTAATAGCTGAATTAGAAGAACCATATATGTTATGTGCAAAATTAGGAATAAATGCAATATCAACTTGTGAAGAAGCATTTTATCCACAAAATTCAAACCCAACATTAACAAATAAAATTGACGAATTGGCAAAAGCAAATAACTGTACAATAACAGGAACAGGATATCAAGATATATATTGGGGTCAACTTATAACATCAATTGCTGGCTCAACACAAAAAATAACAAAGATAAAAGGAAGTTCAAGTTATAATGTTGAAGACTATGGAATTGCTTTAGCAGAAGCACATGGAGCAGGATTGACATTAGAAGACTTTGACAAACAAGTTGCGTCTGTTGATAGAATGTCAGATGAAGAAAGACAAGAAATAATAAACAAGGGTGAGTATGCACCATCATATATGTGGAATGTAAATGGATGGTTGTGTTCAAAATTAGGATTAACAATTATAAGCCAGACACAAAAATGTGTACCGCAAACATATAAAGATGATATTTATTCTTCAACATTGGATATGACAATAAAAGCAGGAGATGCAACAGGAATGAGTGCTGTTGTTACAACAAAAACAAAAGAGGGAATTACTATTGAATCTGAATGCATAGGTAAAGTTTATGCACCAGACGAATTTGATAAAAATGTTTGGACAGTTGAGGGTGAGCCTACAACAACTATTACTGTTGAAAAACCTGCAACAGTTGAATTGACTTGTGCAACAGTTGTTAATAGAATTCCAGATGTTATTAATGCAGAGCCTGGATATATTACAACAGAAAAATTAGGTGATTTACAATTTAAAAATAAAATATGCTAAAAAATTCGGGATTGGGGGACGGATCTTCAATCCCGAAAAATTTTATAAGAAAATTTTAGAAATTTTTAGAAATGTATTGACAAAAATTAATAAAAAGCTTATAATAACTCTTGTCGATACGTCGACAACATTTTTGAAAATTAAATATGGGTAGGTGGCCGAGTGGCTAAAGGCGGCAGACTGTGGTCTTTGGTTTTAAATCAAAACCTAAATTGCAGCTCTTATCAGTGATGATAAGATGAAAACTAGGCTAATTCGGGGAACTCTTAACAGTTAGGCTGATGACAATCCCGAGCTAGGAAGAAATTCCGAGTGTAGAGACTTTATACCTGGTATCTTAGAGATAAGATAAAGAGAAAGTCCAGACTACAAACAAAGAAATTTGGTAGTGAAAACTATAGTAGTAAGAAATCTGTTCTCATTTGAGTACGAAGGTTCGAATCCTTCCCTGCCCACCATAAAAACAAGGAAACTTGTTTTTATTTTTTAAAAATAAACGAACATAAGTTTTTAAATAAAGGTGAAAAAATGATTTTTAGTTCAAATAAAGATAAGGGAAATTCTGGTTTAGGAATAGCAATTGCATATTATAGCACAAATGGATATACTGTATCTATTCCATTAAATGATACACAAGATTATGATTTAATTGTGGATAAAGAAAATATTTTAAAAAAAGTACAAGTAAAGGCAACATCTTGTAGAACGAAATATGATAAATATCAAGTTGCATTGAAAAGCTGTGGAGGAACAAAAGGAAAAACATATAAGACGGTAGTGGATACAAATATAAATGAATTATTTGTTGTAACAGATGCTATGGATATATTTATAATACCAATAGAAATAATTAAAAATAAATCAACACTTAATTTATGTGAAAAATATGAAAAATATAAAATTATAAAATAGAAAGGAATTTGTGTTATGTTAGTAAGTGAAGTCAAGAAAATAGGAAAAGTAGGAAAAAACTTATTAGAAAATAAAGACGCAAACGAAATAATAGAATTAATAATAGAAAAGCCATTACAAAAAGCATGTAAAGAATGCAAAGAAAAAAATATTGAAACAGTTATGAGTAGTGCAAACAAAAACAATATAATAAAAAAAGGAAAAGAAAGAATAAACAAAAAAGAAGTTATAGAAGATGCAAAAAAACATAAAATACAGTCATTTACGGAAGCAGGAAAAGGCTATGCATGGTTAATGATAAATTACAATACACTATCAGACGAAAACAGAAAAATATTATTTAAATTAGAAAAAGAACTTGGAGAAGATACAATTTGGTTTGTAAAATCTAACTATGTAGATGCTATGAATGCTATTAGAAAACGTCTAAAAATGAAATTAATGGTTGAAACATTTAATGACAAATATGCTGATGAATTTAAGAAAAGACAATTATTATTAATGTATAACAACAATTATCCAAGAAGATGTGTATTTATAAGAATGCCAATAGACGAAGATACAAAAGTAGAAGATGTTGAAGAATATTTTAGTAATATAATTTCTAAAATGGTAAAACAATAAAATAAAAAATAGGAGATAAAATGGGAAAAAAATACACATTTATATTACCTTGTTTAAATGAAGAAAAAACGCTTGAATATTGTATAAAAGAAATACAAAAATGTATAGAAGATAAAAAATTAGATGCTGAAATATTAGTGTCAGACAATAATAGTATGGATAATAGTGTAGAAATTGCAAAAAGAAATGGAGCAAGGGTAGTAATATGTAAAGAAAGAGGATATGGTGCAGCACTAATAAATGGAACTAGAAATGCAAATGGAAAATATTGCATAATGGGAGATAGTGATGGAAGTTATGACTTTTATAATATAGATAAATTTATAGAAGGACTAGAATTAGGTTATGATTTGGTAGTTGGAAATAGATTTAAAGGTGGAATAAAAAAAGATGCAATGTCAATATCTCATAAGATAGGAGTTAGATTTTTATCAGGCTTTTCTAATTTGATATTTCATACGCAAATAAAAGATTATCATTGTGGGTTAAGAGCATATAAAAAAGAAAGTATTGAAAAAATTAATCTTACTCAAAAAGGAATGGAATATGCAAGTGAAATGATAATCCTTTCCAAAATAAATAATTTAAAAATGCTAGAAGTTCCAACAATTTTAAGAAAAGATTTAAGAGGAAAAAAATCGCATTTACGAACAATAAGAGATGGAATTAGACATTTGAATTTGATATGTACTATTGCTTTTAATAAGGATAAATATAGAGTAGAAGATGGAAAATATAGAACTTCAGAAGAAAGGGAAAATTAAATTGAAAAAGGTAGTTAAATATATAATAGCATTTGTCATTTTATTTTTAGTATTTAATAGTTTGTTATTATTAGGATCTTTGTTTCCTTCAAGTTTAATAGAAAAAAATGTAAGAGAATCTTCGGAAACCCTATTGAGTGAGGGAAACTATTATAAGATATCAAAATTTTTTGGAACAGAAAATGATAATTATACTGATGCTATAATGATAAATGAAGCATATTCTATAGATAATACAAATCCATTTTATTCGTATATGTCAGCAAGAAAAAACTATAAAAAAGATCAAACAATGCAAGAGTTACCTGATACAAAGGGAGAATTGATATCTTTAAATAGCGAAGAAGATGATTATGAACCGGTATTAGAATTAAGCGATTTTTTAGATGGTGATATTAATACATCAATTACATATGCAAGATATTGGCATGGGTATTTACCTTTTCTTAGAGTATTATTGATATTTTTTAATATTTTAGAAATAAGGCATATAATGTTTGTTCTTTTTATATTGATATTTGTATACTTTATGGTTTTATTACGAAAACAATTTGGAAATATAATTGCTTTAATTTTTGGATTATCACTAGTATTTGAGGGATATTTTTTTGTATCATATTCATTGGAATGTGCACCAATATTTTTAGTAATGATGATTTCAAGTATTGTACTATTAAAAAGAATTGATAAAATTCAAAATTTTTATTTTTATATTTTTATAGTAGCATGTATAACGAATTTTGTTGATTTTTTAACTGTTCCACTAATTACTTTAGCTATACCATTATATATTTTCATATTGTATAAACAACAAAAAAATCCTGAAATGGATACAAAAGAGTATTTTAAGATTTTGATAAAATCTGTTATAGTTTGGGGAATCGGATATGCCATAACATGGTTAACTAAATGGATAGTATATGATGTGATATATAATCAAGGGCTATTAAAATCAGCTATTAACCAAGTTATGTATAGAACACAAAAAAGTAATGTTCGTACAGATAAAAATGTATGGCAGATTTTAACAGGATTTATGATTAATACGCTTTTCAATTTTTTAGTGATTATTATTATTTTGTATAGTTTATCTTTGATAGGATTTAACAAATACAAAATAAAGATAAATAGTATATCAAATGTTTTTAAAAGAACTGGATTACCTATCTTGATAATTGCAATAATGCCATTTATTTGGTATATTGCTTTGGCAAATCATACAGTTTTACATGGAATATTTGTATATCGACATATGCTTATATTTTTAATAGGAGTACTTTTATTTATAAAAAATATATTTTGCGTAGAAATAAGATAAAAAAATCGAAAAAACGGTTGTTTTTTTGATTTTTTTTATATATAATAAGAAACAAATTGAAACAAAAAGAAAAAAACAGGGAGGAAGTTAAACAATGAGCGATATCATGGATTTAGACAAAACATTGAAAATAAAAGTAATAGGAGTAGGTGGAGCAGGAAATAATGCAATATCAAGGATGATAGAAGATAATGTTAGAGGTGTATCATTCTATATGATAAATACAGAAACAGGAACATTAAAAAGATCAAGGACAAGTAATATATTACAAATAGGAGTTCAAACTACAAGAGGATTAGGTGCTGGAGCAAATGAAATTGTAGGAGAAAGAGCTGCTATAGAAAATAAAGAAGATATTAAACATATGTTAGCCGGAGCAGATTTAGTATTTATTACAGCAGGAATGGGCGGAGGAACTGGAACAGGTGCTGCCCCAATAGTTGCAGAAATTGCAAAAGAAATGGGAATATTAACAGTAGGAATAGTAACGAAACCATTCTTGTTTGAAGGAAAAGCACGTAGTTTAAGAGCATCAAAAGGAATTGAAAGACTAAAAAGTAATGTAGATGATTTAATAGTTGTTTTAAATGACAATCTTTTAAAAGTTACAGATTCAAAAATTACTTTAAATAATGCTTTTTCATTGGCAGACAATATTTTGGAACAAGGAATTACAAGTATTACTGATTTATTAACATCAGTAGGTGAAGTAAATATAGACTTTGCTGATATTAAAACAACAATGAACTACAGAGGCAAAGCATATATGGGAATAGGAAGAGCATCAGGAGAAAAGAAAGTAGAAGAAGCAGTTAGACAGGCAATAGAAAATCCATTAACAGAGAGTAAAATAGATGGAGCAAAAGGTGTAATCTTTAATGTAAAAGGAAACAGCAATTTAGGACTTATGGAAATAAATAGTGCAGTTGGACTTATAAATGAAAAAGTAAGTGAAGATGCCAATATTATATTTGGAACAGTAATTGATGAAAATATGGGAGAAGATGTACAAGTAACAGTAATTGCAACAGGTGTTGAAGAAAAAGTTGGAGCCGAAGTTAAAAAATAGATAGATTAGAAATTTTTGATTTTGGCAATAATAGTTGATAAATGTCAATGTTGAAAGTTGGTAAGCGGGAGATGAATACTAATGAAAAAGCTTGTAGCAATAATTTGTATTTTATTATTTATTTTTATTGGAATGTATATAAATAAAAGTAGATCTACCCAAAGCTTGGTAACAGCTTCTGAAGTTTCTCAGGTTGAAGACTACATATCAAGAATATATATGTGGCAAGAGATTACAGACGAGGCTTTACCCGAATTTGATAATATTAATAATGCACCAGATTTATGGATATGGGAAGTAGTAAAGAAAAATTTAGAAAATTATGAACTATCATATGAAGAAATACAAGAAGAAGCAATAGAATTATTTGGAAATCAATTTACAAAACAATTTCCTAAAGAAGGAACAGAATATATACAATATAACGAAGAATTGGGAAAATATATATCTACAGGAATAGGTTTAGATACTTTGGATGATTGCTTTTTGATAAAAAATATAAAAAAAACAAAAGATGGATATGAAGTTGAAATAGCTGAATATTTAGAGGATTATGGGAATTCTTTAGGGGTAGAGGATGAGAATGAAATATATGAGATTTATATAAAAAATTTGAATCAAGAAACGATTGCTTCTGTAAAGAATAATGAAAGTGAAACAAAAGCTATTGAAACTGTTAAAGAAAATATAGATAAATTTACTACCAAAACTGTAAATTTAAGCAAAAGTTCAGATGGAAAAATATATGTTCAAAGTGTAAAATGAGACAAATGGGACAGACTTAAAATGTCTCATTTATTTGTCGAAATATGTCATAAATAATAAGGCTAATTAGAAGGTGTAAATAAATGAAATTAGAATTACTAGAAAAATGTGCAATATGTCCACATAATTGTGGAATAAATAGATTAAATAATCAAATAGGAAGATGCAAGTCAAAAGATACTGTAAAGGTAGCTTTGTATTCAACTCATAATTTTGAAGAACCGTGCATTAGTGGAAAAAAAGGCTCAGGGACAGTCTTTTTTTCAAATTGTAATATGAATTGTGTATTTTGCCAAAATTATGAAATAAGTCAACAGGGAAAGGGAAAAGAAATTTCAATAGAAGAGTTGGCAGATATTTTTATAAAACAACAGGAAAAAGATGTTGAAAATATTAATTTGGTAACACCAACAAGTTATGTGCCACAAATTATTGAGGCAATTAAAATAGCACGTGGTAATGGATTAAAGTTGCCAATAGTTTATAATACAAATGGATATGAAAAAGTTGAAACTTTAAAAATGTTAGACGGATATGTGGATATTTATTTACCAGATTTTAAGTATTCAGATAATGAGTTGGGGAAAAGATTATCAAAAGTGGAAAATTATTTTGAAATTGCAACTGAAGCATTAAAAGAGATGTATAGACAAACTGGGAAAGCAGTTTTTAATGATGAAGGTATTATGCAAAGAGGGATGATTATACGTCATCTGGTTTTGCCTAATCATATTTTAAATTCTAGGAAAGTTTTAAAATGGATAAATGAAAACATGCATGATGTTTATGTTAGTGTTATGGCTCAGTATTTTCCTACATATAAGGCTAAAGAGATTGACGATATAAATAGAAAATTGACAAAAGAAGAATATGAACAAATTGAAAATTATTTGTACAGACTTGATTTGGAAAATGGCTATATTCAAGAACTTGGTGAACATGAAGAAGAGTATGTGCCAAATTGGGAATTTTAGTTGATTTTGAGAAGAATACTATAGTTATAAAGTTATTAAATTTAATTGCTAAAATGAAAAGCAATGAAAATATTAAAAAAATGTAGAAAATTGTAATTAGTTATGTTATAATGCACTTAAGTTGCAATAGTGCAGCCAATAATATTAATATATTACAAAGGAGATGTTACAAATGAAAATCAAAGTTATTGCATCAACAAAAGTAGGATATGTATTACCAAAAGAAGAAGCTATTGATTTTTCAGGAAAATCTGCAGGTATTTGTTATTTGCCAGATACAGTAGAAACTTTATTTGCAGAGGCACCAGAAAAAACACAGAGAAGAGCAAATGGAAACTTAGAGTCAGGTCATCATAGTGTTTTTGGCCACGCACATTACAACCTTATTTTAGAGGGAGTACCAAAAATTCTTGCAATGATTTTAAATAATGAGAAGATATATAATACTTCTGAAAAATCAGCGAGATATACAAAAATGCAGCCTTCTGAAAAAGAAAAAAATCTTTATGAAAAATGGATAGATATTTATAAAAAAGAAATAAGTAAAGAATATCCAGATTTCGATGAGAAAAAGGTTCAAAAGTTAGCACAGGAAAATGCTAGATATTTAATAAGTGTTTTTACACCAGCAACAATTATGGAGTATACGGTTAGTTTTGAACAGTTAAACTTTATTATTAGTTGGTTTGAAGACTATATTGAACATGAACCCGAAACAGAGTTTTCAACGAAATTAAAGAGTGCAATGAAAGAATTTTTAGAAGCATTGCCAGATTTAAAAGTAGAAAAATTAAATCCAAGAGTAAAAGGTACAAAATTATCTTTGTTTGCAAAAAGAGATAGGACTGAAGAATTTGGAGAAAATTACAGTACTACATATCTTGCAAGTTTTGCACAGTTAGCTCAGGCACAAAGACATAGAACATTAGCTTATGAAATGACATTACTTGAAAAACCAGAATATTATGTTCCAAGAATAATCAGGGAAACAGAATTAGAAAAAGAATGGTTAAAAGATATATCTTCATTGGAGGAATATTATCCACAGGGAATGTTAGTGAAAGTGAATGAAAGAGGTACAGTAGAGAATTTTATCTTAAAATGTACAGAGCGTTTGTGTGGGGCAGCACAGCTTGAAATTATGGAGCAGACAGTAATAACAATGAATAAATATTTGGATGCTGTAAAGGATAATCCAGTTATTGAAAATGAATTACTTCCATATTCAAAAGGTGCAAGATGTACATTTCCTGGCTGGAAGTGCAAGTCACCATGTATTTTTGGTGGAAAAAATGCTATGGATAGAAAAATATAGCATATTAAAAAGGAGAAAGCTTAGGCTTTCTCCACATTATAATTTAAAGGAGCAAAAGAAATGTTAAGTATAATAGTAGCAAAAGCAAAAAATAATATAATAGGAAAAGATAATGGTATGCTTTGGAAATTGCCAGATGATTTAAAAAGATTTAAAGAAAAAACAACAGGGCATACAATAATAATGGGAAGAAAAACATTCGAATCATTAGGAGGAATTCTTCCAGATAGAATGCATATCATATTAAGTAGAAATCCAGATTTTAATATAGATTCAGACTATGTAAAAGTTGTTCATTCTTTGTTAGAATTACAACCATATATGGATGATGAAGAAGAACATTTTGTAATTGGTGGTGCAATTATTTATAATTTGTTAATGCCATATTGCCAAAAAATGTACGTTACACAAATAGACAAAGACTTTGAAGGAGATGCTTTATTTCCAAGAATTAATGAAAATGAATGGAAAGAAGTTGAAAAAGAACAAGGCCCATCTGATGGTGTTAATGATTTTGATTATGAATATGTTACTTATGTTAGAAAATAATATATTTATGTAATAAAAAATGATTAAAAATAAATAATAAAATAAAAGCTTTAGGTTAAACTAATAAAAACGAAAATGTCAAAAAGGAATGTCTTTATTGATAGAAACGGAGTGAATATTATGTTTAAACCTAAAGCTATTTATTTTGAAAAAGAAATTGAAAATTATGAATTAGGAAAACAATTATTAGAAAAATATGAAGATGTTCCGAAAGTAGAAATAGAAAATCATAATAATATAGAAGAAATGCGAAAAAAGCAAAACAAAGAATTTATGGATATGAAAAGAAATTTAATAATAGGGGTAAGGAAAACACACAAATTTGTAGATAACCATAAAACATCAGATTATTTAGTACCATATACATCATCAGGTTGTACTGCTGCATGTATGTATTGTTATTTGGTGTGTAATTACAATAAATGCGCATATTTGAGGCTATTTGTAAATAGAGAGCAAATGTTGGATAAAATAATAAAGGTAGCAAATAAATCAGAAAAAGATTTAACATTTGAAATTGGTAGTAATAGTGATCTGATTTTAGAAAATACAATTACAGGAAACTTACCATGGACAATAGAAAATTTTAAAAATTCTCCAAAGGGGCATCTTACATTTCCAACAAAATTTGATATGGTTGATGATATTTTAAATGTTGATCATCAAGGAAAAGTGACTGTTAGAATGAGTGTTAATCCAGAATTGATTATTAATAGAGTTGAGTTCGGAACTTCAAGATTAAAGGAAAGAATTGATGCTATAAACAAATTAAAAGAAGCGGGTTATAAAATTGGGATTTTAATAGCACCAGTAATTATGGTTGAAAACTGGAAAGAGTTATACTCTGAATTGATAAAACAGTTGGCAGAAGGATTAACAGATAAGGTTAAAAAGGATGTGTTTTTTGAAATTATTTTTATGACATATAGTTTTGTTCATACAAAAATTAATGAAGAGGCTTTCCCTAATGCTATTAATTTGTATGATAAGGATATGATGACTGGCAGGGGAAAAGGCAAGTATATGTATAAAAATCAATATAGAGTTGATGGTGAGATTTTTTTGAGAGAGCAGATGAAGAAGTATTTTCCTAATAATGAGATAATGTATATTGTTTAGAAAATGGAGTGCAATTAATAAAATATTAGTTGCTTTCTTTTTTTGTGTCGAATTTTGCGATGAAAGATACTTGACAAATTAGATGTTTTTAGAGTATATTAAATATGTTTTTATTCGTTTTACTATTGTAAATCTTACAATTAGTATTTCCAAGTATTGAAAATTGAGGGGAATGTTGTTATAATAAAGGTGGTGATAAATTGCCAATTATTTCACAATTTTATGGAATAATAATTCAAATGTTTTTCAAAGAAGATGGACTACATAATCAAAAACATATACATATTAAATATAATGAATACAAAGCGGTTTATAATTTAAATCGATCCATTAAAGTAGTAAGTGGTAAAGGGGGGATATGTATGTATATAGTACCAGAACCAATAGAAGTGAAAGCAATAGAAAAATATAAACTATATATAAAATTTGAAAATGGTGAAGAAAAGATATTAGATATGGGACAAGATATTAACGAGAAGTTTTATGCAAAATTAAAAGATTATGAATATTTTAAAGATGTAAAAATTTCTAAAACGGGAATTACAATAGAATGGAAAAATGGTGAAGATATTGCACCAGAAAATTTATATTACAATAGTGAAACGATTAAAAACAGATAAAAAGACTTTTGATATAAGTAATGAAGGAGGCTTTTATATGAATGGAGATGTTAATAAAAAAAGAGAAAATTATATAAGTTGGGAAGAATATTTTATGGCAATAGCAAAATTATCAGCAATGAGAAGCAAAGACCCATCAACACAAGTAGGAGCATGTATTGTAAGTAATGATAATAGAATTTTATCAATAGGATATAATGGTGCACCAAATGGATTTAGTGACGAAGAATTTCCTTGGGCAAGAGAAGGAAAAAACTTGGATACAAAATATCCATATGTCTGTCATGCAGAATTAAATGCAATTTTGAATTATAGAGGAAGCAAAAAGGATTTAGAAAATGCAAAAATATATGTTGATTTATTTCCTTGTAATGAATGTGCTAAAATTATTATTCAGTCAGGTATAAAAGAAGTTGTTTATTTGTCTGATAAATATGCAGATTCTGAAAATAATATTGCTTCAAGAAAGTTGTTTGATTGTTGTGGAGTTAAGTATAGAAAAATTGATTTAAAAGAAGATAAAAAAATAGAGATAGAATTAAAATGAACCATTGGGGACGTTGATGAACCATTGGGGACGTTGATGAACCATTGGGGACGTTGTTAAATTGGTTGAAAATTTTTTCAACCAATTTAACAACGTCCCCAATGGTTCATCAACGTCCCCAATGGTTCATTTTAATTCAACAACTGTAACTCCCATTTCTCCTTCACCATAAGTCCCAACTCTAAAAGACTTAACGCGAGAGTTTGATTTTAAAAACTTGTGAATACCTTCACGCAATTTTCCAGTACCTTTACCATGAACAATTCTTACAGTTTGAAGATTTGCAATAGAACAGTCATCTAAAAATTTGTCAATAACAAAAATAGCTTCTTCAACATTTAAACCAATAACATTAATTTCTGAACTAACATTTTTAGCTTTAGAAACTGAACTATAAGAACTTGTTGATTTATTAGCTTTATTTTTATTGGCGATTTTTTCCAAATATTTTAATTTAACACTAAGTTTCATACTACCAATTTGTACTTGAACTTCATTTGATTTTGAAACATTAGAAACTATAATTCCATTTTGTCCTAAAGTAGTTACAAAAACTTCTGTGTTAGGCTTTGCATCTTCAATAGAAATAGCAGATTTTGATTCTTTTGAAATATTTCTATCTAAAGGAGATATAGAAATATCTTTTATGTCTTTATTAAGTTTATTCCTTAAATTATTCAAATCACTATTAGATTTAGAAACATCATTCATTTTAGAAATTATTTCATTTGCCTCTTCTTTTGCGTCAAGCAAAATATTTCTAGCTTGAATTTTAGCATTATTAATAATTTCACGTTCTTGTTCATTAAGTTTTGTATTGTCGCGTTCTAATGATTTTTTTAGTTCTGAAATTTCATTTAGTTTTTTAGAAATTTCTAATTTTTCATTTTCAATTTTAGATTTATTATCATAAATATTTTTAAGTAATTCTTCAAAATCAATATCATTTTTTGTCAAGTTACTTTTAGCTTCATTTATTATTGAATCTGGCAAACCAAGCTTTCTACTAATTTCAAAAGCGTTACTTTTTCCAGGCACGCCAATTAATAGGTGATATGTAGGTGACAATGTATTTACATCAAATTCAACAGAAGCGTTTTCAAATCCATCAGTTGTTAATGCGTATTTCTTTAACTCTTGATAATGTGTTGTTGCAACTGTTAAAGAGGTGTTTGATTTAAAGTAATCTAAAACACTAATTGCAAGTGAAGCACCTTCAACCGGGTCTGTTCCAGAGCCTAATTCATCAACTAAAATTAATGAATTTTCTGTTGAGTTTTTAACAATATCAACAATATTTGTCATGTGTGCAGAAAATGTACTGAGTGATTCAGAAATACTTTGGTCATCACCAATATCAGCAAAAATATTATCAAATACATAAATAGAAGACTGCGTTGATGCTGGAATATTAAGACCGCTACAAGCCATTGCAGTTAAAAGCCCAACAGTTTTTAATGTAACAGTTTTTCCGCCAGTATTTGGACCAGTTATAACTAAAGTATTAAATGTTGTGCCTAATTCTAATGAAATAGGAACTGCTTTTTCTTGGTCTAAAAGTGGATGTTTTGCATCTTTCAAAATGATTTGTTTTTGCGTATTTATTTTAGGTGTTATACCATGGATAGCTTTTGAATATTTTGCCTTTGCAAAAGCAAAATCAAGTTTTCCAATACATTTAATATCTTCTTTAATTTCATTTGCATAAGGGTAAAATAATTTGCTTAAATCTTGTAAGATTTTTTCTATTTCTAGGTTTTCTTTATTTTTTAAATTAGCAAGTTCATTATTTAATTCAAAAACTGAAATTGGTTCAATAAATACTGTTGAACCAGAACTTGAAATATCATGTACAAAACCTTTAATTTGTCCTCTATACTCGTCTTTTACAGGTATTACATAACGGTCATTTCTAATTGTAATAACATTTTCTTGAATGTATTTTGAGTATGTAGAAGAATGTAAAAATGTATTTAATTTTGTTTTTATATCTTGCTCGATATTACGTTGTTTTTTGCGGATAGAAGCCAAATTTTTTGATGCTCTATCATCAATTGTATTTTCGTCAATAATACTGTAAGATATTTTTTCGATAATGGAACTATTAGAATATAGTTTTGAAAAAATATCAGTTAAATATATAAATTCAGTGGAATCTAAAAAATCATTGTAAAAATACTTTTTTAGTTCATCTGCCATTTTTAAAATATTTGTTAATTCTAAAATTGATTTTATAGAAAGAGTTCCATATGATTCAATTGTTTTTAGATTTTTAGTATTGTCGGCGATTTCGGAAATCGGAGGTGTGTTGCATCTGTATAAAATGTTAAGTGCTTCTTCTGTTTCTGTTAGGCTTTTTTTGACGTCTTCTTTATTGTTTGAGGGTATTAAATCTTTGCACATGTTTTTTCCAATGTATGTGTGTGCATAATTTGATAGTAAGTCTAAAATCTTTGAGTATTCTAGTTTATCTAAATATTTATTTTTCATTTTTATAGTCCTTTTCTTTTATTTTATGTTTTAATTATACAAGCCTATTATTGATAAGTCAATAATTATTGGTAACATAATATAAAAAAGCCTTGAGAAAATAAATAAAATGTTGTATAATAGTAATTAAGAAATTTTAAATTTCAAAAAATTTTTAGGAGGAACACAATATTATGAGTTGTATCGAGGAAGAGAGAAAGAGGTATAACCGGGCAGTTGGAATTGCACAGTTTATACTTGAGGGAAATACTAAAAAAGAGGCAATTAAAGAATTTAGAGTCTCAAGAAATACAATAGATAGAGACTTGGATTTCTTAAAAAATTGCTATTATGGAAATGAAAAAAGAAACCTTAAACTTTATATAAAAGTAAAAAAACAACTCAAAAAAAATAGTGGCAGAAGGGAGCAGTAGTACTGCTCCCTTTTATATGTGTAAAAGTCTTGGGATTAATTTATAAATTTTTTACATTATGGATAAAATTTGGACAAGTTTTGGACAAGTTTATGGATTTTAAGCAAAAATAAAAGACTTTCAATTGCTTGAAAGTCTTGATATTACTGGCTGGACTGGCTAGATTCGAACTAGCGCATGCCAGAGTCAAAGTCTGGTGCCTTACCGCTTGGCTACAGTCCAATATATATACTGGGGTGGAAGATGGGACTCGAACCCACGGTCTCCAGTGCCACAAACTGGCGCGTTAACCAACTACGCTACATCCACCATAGTTTCCGTGCTTGTTCTTGGCACTCTCCTATTGTAACCCATATACTAGGGTTTTGTCAAGACTAAAATATAAAAAAATAAAATTTTTTAAGCTGTAGACTGTAACGATTGTGAATTGTAACTAGAAAAATCATAAAATATTAAATTTATAATATAATTTAGTAAATAAGTAATGAACTTTAAAAAATAAAGTTCAAAGTATATAAAGTTCGAAGAATGGAGGCACACATATGGAAAAAGTACAAGTAAAGGAAAACAACACTATAGCAACAATAGCAAAAGGAATTGGAATATCATTATTGATAACCGTTATAGCATTAATAATATTTTCAATAATTTTAACATACACAAATATAGAAGAAAATGTAATAAATCCAGTAATAATGATAATAACAGCAATAAGTATATTAATAGGAAGCTCAATAGAAAACACAAAACTAAAGAAAAGTGGACTAATAAATGGTGGAATGATAGGAGGATGTTATATTTTAATAATATACCTAATATCAAGTATTTTAAATTGGAAATTTTCATTAAATGTTAATTCAATAATAATGATAGTAGCTGCAATTATATTTGGAATACTAGGTGGAATAATAGGAGTAAATAGAAAATAAAGCGACAAAGTCATTAATATAAAATATATTAGTGACTTTGTATTTTTTTGAAAATTTTATTAATGAAAGTACTGAAAAATAGCTTCAAACACCTGATTTTGTCACATTTTGTCGAAATGTTTTTGTTGACAAATGAAGAATTAGGAAGTATAATCAAATTACATTTTCATATTTTTTATATTTTAAATTCAAAAGCAGTTCATATATAAAATGAACTTTGCAAAAAATAAAAATTTAAAAATCAAAAATTAAAATCAAAAAAATCCAAAAATTAAAAATTGAATAAGAGGGAGGAATGCTATTGAAAAAGAGTAAAAAAATAGTATTAGTATTAATTGCAGTTATTGCAATATTATTAGCATTTGTAGGAGGACAGGCATATGCCAAATATATGTCAAGAATATCAGGAAAAGGAACTGCTGATATTGCAAGTTGGAGTTTTAAAGCAAATGAAAATGAAGAAAAAATGCAAACAATTTCTTTAAAATCTAAAATGAATAATTCAACATTATTAAGTAATAAAATTGCACCTGGGACAGATGGAGAATTTCAAATTAAATTAGATGCAAATGGTTCAGATGTTGGAATTAATTATGTCATTAAATTTGAAAATGAAACTAGTAAACCTACAAATTTAAAATTTACATATGATGGTAAAACATATAATTCTTTAACAGAATTACAAAAAGATTTAACTGGAACAATAGATGCTAATGGGCAAGATAAAACAAAAACATTGACAGTTGGATGGAATTGGAAATATGAGACAGGTTCTACTCAACAAGAAATTGCAGCAAGTGATGTAATTGACACAAAAGAAGCAAAGACAATTAGCAACTATAATTTTGATGTTATAATTTCAGGTACACAAGTTATGCCACAAAATTAGTTTTGATATAGTAATATAAAAAATATGAAAATATTTATTTTTTAAAAAATTTGAAATTAATATCCATTTTAAGGAGGAGATAATGAAAACTGTTAAAAGTTTAAAAGATATAGATTTGCCAATAATAAAAAAGGGAAAATTAAATATGGACGAAAAAGCTAATGGCAAAAATACAAAAATTATTACTGCAATTCTTATAATTTTTATTATTATTTTGCTATTGTTTGGTGGTTATAGTATGGCACGAGTTTTGGAAGAGGTGATAGTAAAGGGAAATGCTGAAATTGCTGAACCAATTTTAATTGTTGAAAATAACCCAAGTATTGATATAACAGCAGAAAAAAATTATGGTGAATATGCATTTAAAATTAAAAATTATGATGAAAATAATTTGACTCAAACAGATTTAAAATATTATATAGAGATTTTATCTAATAATGATAGTGCTGTTAAATTTGAATTGTATCAGGGAGAAAACAAAATCGATTTAAAAGATAATAAAACACAGTATATTCAAATATCTAAAGATACCAAAGAGGAAAGAGAGTATAAAATAAAAATTAAATATGATAAAAATGTCAATACATCAATAAATGATATATTAGATAAAATACAGGTAAAAGTACATACTGAACAGGTAAAGGCATAAGGTGATGTTATGAAAAACAAAAATATAAAAAGATTAATAATAGTGATTATATTGATATTTTTAATTTTCAAAATAGTTTGTTCAAATTTAAAGTTTGATTCAATTAAAAATGATGATTTTTTGTTTTTGAAATTTTTAGCAAGTGGTCAAAAAAATTCTATAGATAATTTAAATCAAAAAAATATATATAAATTCAATGTAGATTATAAAGATATGAATTTAAAATCAATTAATTTGTTAGATTCTGCTGATAAAACGACTTTTGTATATGAAAAAATTGCGCCGGGAAGCAGGGGTGAGTTTGAAATAGAGTTGAATTCAAATCAAAATTTAAAATATAAAATTGAGTTCAAAAGCAATAATTCAAAACCACAAAACTTAAATTTTAAAGTTTTGAAAGATAATGTTTTTCTTGATGAAGCTAATACATTAGAAGAATTATCTGAATGTATGAAAGGAGATATAATTAAAAACCAAAAAATAATTTATAAAATTGAGTGGTATTGGAAATTTCAAAATAGTAAAAACTTAGAAAAATCTGATATTCAAGATACAAATGATGCTAAAAATATAAATCAATATAATTTTGATGTTTATACATATGGAATTGACATGTTTTAATACTATGTAATATTAAAGTTTTAAACTTGCAAGTAAAAAATGAATGATTTTATATGTAGTTTTTAAGAAGGGAGAGTGGGCAAAGTTGAAAAAAGTATTAGTGATTATCATATTGAATATTCTAATAATTTCGTTTTGTACAAATATATATGCTAAATATGTCGTACAAGAAGAATTTTGCATTGCAAATCTTAATATAGATAGAACAAAACCAAAAATTGAATTAGTAAATATATCTAATACAAATACGGAATATCCGGAATATGCAAATAATGAAGATACTATTACCATAAAAATCAAAATAATTGAATCAAATATTAAAAATGTTTTTTTAGATAGTAATCATATTAAAGCAATAATAGATAATACCCAAGTTGAAGAAAAATCAATTATAATTTCTGATTTAGGTCAAAATATATATCAGATTCAACTTAAAAATTTAAAAGGAAATGGAAAATTGAAGTTGGATTTTGTAGAAGGAACAGTAGTTGATAAAGGTGATTTAAAAAATGAAGAAATTATGGTTGATACGAAAATAACAATTGACAATACTGCACCAACTGGTAATCTAATAGAAGAAATAATTTCTGATGGAAGAGTTAATGCTAGTATAAATTTATCTGAAGTAATTAAAAAAATCGATGGATGGAAAATGTCAGAAAACAATTTGAAAATTGAAAAAGAATTTACAAACAACATTTCTTATGAATTACCAATAGAAGACTATGCAGGCAATAAATCTATTGTAAAGGTTAATATTACAAAAGCTACATTTATTAATATTATTTATGCATCACATAATTCAGAAGTTGGATGGACCTTTGGATATGGTAATTATGATATTGCTGGTAAAAGGGCTGCACAAAGTAGTATGGGATTTAAAACCGAGGCTTTGGCATTTAATATAAGTGGAAATGTTGAAAAAGACTTTGTACAAGCAAATGCATATGTGTATACGCATTGGGGAGAAGGAAGTTCAAGTAAATGTAGTAATTCAGGTATTATATATAAATATGGATATAATCCAGGTAAAAATGAATATAAGTCAATGAAATCTGGTGATCTTGTAAATATTAATGGAAAAAAATATTTCCAATTTGGTGGTAGTGGAATAAACAGAATGAATAATACGGACATTAATGGAAATAACCCAATTCCGGGAAATATTTCTAGTCAATATTTATATGGAGTATCAGGAATAAAATTTAAATTAAAAGATTATTCACAGTTTTCTATTGTTTATCAAATTTTGGTAGATAAAGTAGGTTGGGTTAATTGTTCTTCAGATGGGCAAGAATGTATGTACAAAAAGAGTAAACCAATGACTGCTTTTAGAGTAGCTCTAATTCAAAAGACCGAAAAGCAATATGTTATTGATACTTGGAATAAAGATGTTGGAACTTTTAATTTGAAAAAATAATTTTTTGAAAGTTATAATAGTAAATATGACTGTGTTATTGGGTTGTGGAAATAAAAAAATATAGCTAAAATAGTAAACTTAGGATTTTTTTCCTAAGTTGTTTAATTTTTATGGACAAATTTTTGTGAATGTGATAATATTAGGTAAATTAATATTGGGGTATCGCCAAGCGGTAAGGCATCGGACTCTGACTCCGACATTCCTGTGTTCGAATCACAGTACCCCAGCCAGTATAAAATTCTACATATGTTAATTAACACAATAACATTTGTAGAATTTTTAAATATTAATAATCGGAAGTGTAAAATATTTGATGATAGAATAGAAGTATTAAAAGGAGGAGCATATGGTAAATTTAGAACTATATAGAATATTTAAAATTGTGGCTGATGAAGAAAATCTAACAAAGGCAAGTGAAATTTTGCATATTTCACAACCAGCTGTAACTAAACATATTAAAAATTTAGAAAGTGAACTAAATGTTAAACTATTCAAAAGAAGTAAGTATGGAATGTTATTAAATGAAAATGGAAAAAAATTGTATTTACAAATAAAAGACTCTATTGACGTTCTTGAAAAATCAGAAGATATATTCAATATTCATAAAGAAATAAATTTAGGTGTGCATGTAAATATGCCTAATAAAATTTATAATAGTGCAATTTTGAAATTTTATGAAAGCAATCAAAATAGTATTATTAATATACATCAAGAAGCGGCGGGAAATATGTTTTCTATGTTAGAAAATCAAAAAATTGATCTTGCATTTTCAAAAAAATACAGTGATGATATATATAATTCAAGAGAAATTAAATTTATAAAAATTGGAGAATTACATGATGTATTTATTGTAAATGCTAATTCGCAGTATTTAAATAAAAATCTTTCTAAAAAGGATTTAAGAAATATAACAATTTATACATTGAAAAAATTTTCTAGTGCATATCAAAATTTAATAAAAGAACTTGAATATAATAAAAACGATGAAATAAATGTTGTTAATGTTAATTATACTGCTATGTTGGAATTATTAAAGGTTAGAGATATAGTAACAGTTATAACAAAAGAATATGTAGAAGAAAAATTAGCTGATAATGAATTACACATTTTAGATGTTGGCTTTTCACTTCCAAATGCAGAATTTGGAGTGTATTATAATGTTAATAATAAATTTAAAGAGTTAAATGATTTTATTGAAATTTTAAAGAATAATTGTTAAATATAACCTTAAGTTATATTTTAAAAACGAATATGTATTTTACATAATAACTTTTTCCTTTTATAATTAAATTAATGACAATAGTCAAATAAATTATATTTATGGAGGAAAAAATATGCGGTTTTACGATTTAAAAGGTTTAGGAGATGAAGAAGTAAATAGTTTGATTGAAAAGTGTCCGAAGCTTGAAGTAAAAAAAGTTTTAGAAAATCCAGAGATTTTATCGGAAAAAATTTTAGTGTTCCGAGGTAATTATGAAGGATTTGCTACTAATATACTTTGTGTACGAACTTTTGAATACATACAAGCAGAGGAAAAATGGAAAGTGTCAGATGTTACAGTTTATGACATGTTTAAGTCTAGTTTTGATCATCACTTTTCAAGGGTGGAGTTAGAAGTGAATTTTAAAGCTTTTTGCAACGGACAGGGATTCGTAATGGAAGCATAAGTTCTAAATGTAGATTTCTACATTTACCATAAGAGAGGGAGCTATTTGGTCCCTCTCTTAATTTTATATTATAGGAAAGTTCTACGAACTTCCTATAATATAAATACTTTGCACAGAAATTTGCATAAAGCAAATTTCGCGCGCAAACAAAGACGCGGACTTAAAAACGTCTTAGTAAGTAATAATGCCATTAATGTCCGCTTTTGTTCTAATATTTTTATAAAAAATTAAAAAAATTATTTATAAATAGTAGATTATCTGTTATAATAAATTCAGAAAAATATCAAACAAATATATAAAACCAAGGAGAAAAATATGAAAAGAAAAAGTGAAAAAGGTGTAACATTAGTTGCATTAGTCACAACAATAATACTTTTACTTATATTATCAACAATAGGTGTAACATCTGGAAAATCGACAATAGAATTTTCAAATTTTAATAAGTTAAAAAATCAATTGACGGTATTGCAAACAAAAGTTAATGAATTAAATCAACAAAATAAAACTGATATTGGACAGGAAATAGGCGACAACCAAAAATCAATACTTAATAATGAAATTGTAAGTAATATTATTTATAAAGACAAAACAGAAGAAGAAAAAAATACGATAGAAGCGGGTTTTAGATTACTAAATGGAAACCAAATAAAGGATCAATTGGGGTTAGATGGATATAAAGGAAATTATTTGATTAACGTTGAGTACAGATATGTTGTTTTATGTGAAGGTTTGGAATACAATGGAATTACATATTATATGATAGACCAAATAGAAGGTGGTCTATATAATGTGGAATATCATAATAAAAACAGTGATAGTGGCTCATTTGAAATTAATACAATTGTTGAAGGAGATAAATGCAAAGTTGAAATTACAGATATCAATTATGATGGATATGTAAGTGACTGGCAGGTAAAATATAAATTAAATACAATTAGTCAATGGAATACTAGCGATAATTTAAATTTTTATGTTAGACAGCAAGGAGTGTATGATATAAAAGTTGTGCATGGTGATGAAATAGAATTAGAAACAAAAACACTAACAATAGTTTTTAGCGATGTATTAACTGATACGGTTAAAAGTGATTATGTTAAAGTAGGTGATTATGTTCAATATACACCAGATGAAGTAACAAATATGGATAAAATTTATACGGATTTATTATCAAATTTAAAAACATATTCAGGAAATACAGATAGTACAAAAAATACAACATCAACATTAACACAAGAAAAACTAAATTGGAGAGTGTTAGATATTACTGATGATGGACAAGTAAGATTAATAAGTGATAAACCAACGACAAGTAAAATTACATTAAGAAGTTATGATGGATATAACAATGCAGTAAAATTATTAGATGATATATGTAGTACATTATATAATTCAAAATTAACAAGTAAAGTTCAAAACATAAAAATAGAAGATATACAAGATAAAATGAAAGAAAAAGACTTAACAAAAATTTGGACAGACTATGGAGCAACATACACCCCAACAAACATTAAGTATCCAAAAATATTAGAAAAAGAAGAAAATCAAACAGTTGAAAAAACTAATAATATATCAACAAAATTGAGTGTAAGTGTTCAGGACAGTTTTGTAAATGGAAATGATACATCAGCAACAAGTGCATTGAAAGTTACAGCTTGGAGTGATTTTATTAAACCAATGACAGAAAAAGACTATGAGGATGGATGTTATAAATTATTTATAAATAATGGAGAAAAAAATTATGACACATATTGGATGTCATCTCGTTGTGTCAGTACTTCTTCTGATAGTGCTAACTTTATTATTTATTATGTGAATAATGGGGCTATTGGGACAAGCTATTTATATTGTTCTAATGAAATACTGGATTCTTGTGACCGTGCTATTAGACCAATTATAACTTTAAATTCAAATGTACAACTAGACACAAATGACATAACAAAAGACGGAACATCAGTAAACAAAGCATGGATAATAAAAAATTAAAAAACAAAGAACTCTTTAAAGAGTTCTTTTTAAACTGGTTCGACATGAACAATAGTCTTATAAATATCAGGCAATTTAGAAACAGATTCTTCAATATTATTAGCCAAGCTATGACTCTCAAAAGTAGTTAAGTTGCCATCTAAACAAATAGTTATAAAAATCATATATTTACTTCCAACAGGTGCAGAAGATATATTATCAATTTTTTTAACTTCTTTATAACTATTAATAATGTTTAAAATTAAATTTTTGGTTTTTTCATTAACCGAAATATCCATTAAAACATTATAACTTTCCATGAAAATTGAAATACCAGTATAGCCTATCCAAATAGAAATACCAATACCCACAATACCATCGAACCAATAGATACCACATAAAGTTAGAAGAACAGAAATCAATGTAAAGCTTGTTACAATGCAGTCATTTCTGTGATCTTTCATATTTGATTCTAGTAAAATATTTTTGCATAATTTTGAAGCCTTTTTTGTGTATAAATAAAGGCAAAGTTTAATTATAATAGTTAAAATACAAACTAAAACCAAAAACCAGGAAAATTGGAGATTACTACCTAATACTAATGTTTTAATAGAATCGTAAAATAATTTTGCTGCAACAAAAATCATTGATAGGCCAATAAACATAGAAAAAATATATTCAGCTTTTCCATGCCCAAAATTATGGTCTTCATCACTTGGCACACTTGAAATTTTGTTACCAATAAAAGTCATTAATGATGCAAAGATGTCACCTGCACTATTAAAACTATCTGCAATCATTGCTTGACTTTTAAAAACAAATCCAACAATTGCTTTGATAATTAATAAAAAAATATTTCCAATAATTCCATAAATTCCAGCTATTTTTGTTAATTTAAATCTTTCTTCATCCATAATATCACCTAATTAAATTTATTATAAAAATTAAAAGATATTATATCATATAAAAATAAAAAAGTTAATATTTTAAAAATATTATATTTTATAAAAAAATATGATATAATCTAAATAATTATTAAAGAAAAATAAATTGGAAAGTAATTATTATTGCTTTTCTTAATATATAAAGCATATAAAAAACTAGAATTGGAGTGAAACAATTGGTAGCAGAAGTAATAATAAATAGCAAAGCAAAACAACTAAACAGAACATTTGACTACAACATACCAAAAGAAATGGAAGAACTGATACTAATAGGAAGTAAAGTATTAGTTCCATTTGGAAAAATGAAAACACTAGAAGAAGCGCATGTAGTCAAAATAAAAGAAAAATCACAATATGAAATAAAAGACATAGCAAAAGTAGAAAATGGTTTAACAGACAAGCAAATAGAACTTGCAAATTGGATGGCAAAAAGATACTTCTGCAATATATCAGAATGTATCAGACTAATGCAAACACCTGGAACAAATGCGAAAGATGTAAATAAAAGAATACAGGAAAAAAAAATAAATGTTGTGTATTTAAAAAAGGATTTTGAAGAGATAAATTTTGAAATAGAAACTAAGAAAATAAAATCCGAAAAACAAATAAGAATCTTAAATTTTGTAAAAAACAATGAAGGATGTACAATACCAGATATAGAGGTATTTACAGACTGTTCAAGAGCAATAGTAAATACTTTAATAAAAAATGGATACTTAGAATTGGTTGAACAAAAAGTTGAGAGAAATCCATTGGAAAACAAAAACATAGAAAATACAAATAATTTGAAATTAACAGAAGAACAACAAAATGCTTTTAACAAAATTTCAGCAAGTATGGATAGCAAAAAATATGAAGAATTTTTACTTTATGGAGTTACAGGTTCAGGAAAAACGGAAGTATATTTACAGTTAATAGATAAGGCTCAAAAAGAAGGAAAATCAGCAATAGTTTTGGTACCAGAAATTTCGTTAACTCCACAAATGTTGGATAGATTTATATCAAGATTTGGGAAAGAAACAATAGCGGTTTTACATAGTAAATTATCAATAGGAGAAAGACATGATGAGTGGAAAAGGATAAAAGAAAATAAAGCAAAAATTGTTATAGGTGCAAGGTCTGCAATATTTGCGCCAGCCAAAGACTTGGGAATAATCATAATTGATGAAGAACATGACAGTTCATATAAATCGGAAGCAAGTCCAAAGTATGATGCAAAAGAAGTTGCAAAAAAAATTGCAAAACAAGAAAAAGTTCCGTTAGTTCTGGGAAGTGCAACACCTGATTTAAGAACTTTTTATAATGCGAAAGAAACAAGAAAAATTACATTATTGGAATTAACAAAAAGAGCGAATAATTCTAATTTACCCAAAGTAGAAATTGTAGATTTAAAACAAGAACTTGCAAATGGAAACAGGTCAATGTTAAGTTTTGATTTATATCAAGCAATAGAACAGAATTTAAAAGACAAGTTACAAACAATTTTGTTTTTAAATAGAAGAGGATATTCAACGTTTATAATGTGTAGAAATTGTGGGTACACTGTTAAATGTAAGAACTGTAATATTAGTATGACATATCATAGTTATGAAAATAAATTGAAGTGTCATTATTGTGGATATGAAGAAAAAGTTGTTACAAAATG
>CAKOWP010000012.1 GCA_934122385.1 uncultured Clostridia bacterium
TATGTATCCTGTCATTTTCATTTCTAGTGTTCCTTTTATATATGCTAACATAATTTTTCTCTCCCATCATTTGCTTTCGTTTTTTGTCCTTTTGGGGACGGTTTTGTTTGAGATATTAGATATCATAAAAATAAGTTGCTTCTAAGTCTGCTTCGTGCATTAGCAATGCTAATGGATATTTTTTGTATGCTGCTCCTATTGTGTTGTATAGTTCTTTTGGTTCTGTATATCCCATGTGCCAACGTATTGAATATTTTTCTTCTGGTGTTAATTTCATATATTCTGTAATCATCATTACTGATTTTTCTCCATGTCCATATGGTATTGTGTCGTCTACAGTGTAATATGGTACTTTTTCCCATACTCCTAGTGCATTTTTGGCATTTCTATAGTCTATTTTATAAAAGTTTGCTTTGCATAGGTCGTGTAATAATGGTACTAGTATTAATGTTTCTGGATTTACATTTAATGGTTCTATGTTTGTTTCTACTTTGTGTTTTAGTATTTCATATACTTTCATGCTGTGTTCTACTAGCCCACCTTCATAGTTTCCGTGAAATCTTGTGCTTGCTGGTGCTGTGAAAAAGTCTGTTTTTTCTATGAATTCTATTAGTTCGTTTATTCCTTCTCTTTTGACTTGTTTTAGTAATTCTAAAAATTGTTCTTTCATTTTATCCCTACTTTCTTGACTTTTTGTTTTTTATATTTTATAATGTGTTTAGAAAATAAGAGACCACAAAATGTGATTGCCAATTGTTTTAGTTTAAATTTGTCCATATCTAGCTGACGGCAGGATATGGATATTTTTTATTTGCTCAAAATTTTAGCTAATGCTATTATTAAGGCAAATGTGATTCACATTCTGCTTTTTTTCTCTCATTTTCTTTGCTTATTATATAAATTAAAAACTAAAAAGTCAATAGGTTTATACAAATTTTTGTTTGTTTTAAAATTAATAATAACAATGAATTTTTTAAAACCAAATATAGCTATGCAATCGTCAAATAATTTGCATAGCTATTATTAATTATTTTATTTTTTCTATTTCTTTTTTTCATTTTTGTAATATCACATATTATATCAATCGGTAGCCTTTTTTTACATTTCTTTTGCTATTTCATTTTTTTAGTACTCCGCTCTTTAGTAGCATGATTAATTGCACTTATTCTATCCATTTCCCACTTTTCTCTTAATTCAGCAAGTCTTCTTACTTCAGCTTCTCATGTTAAATAATTCATTTCTATTCTTGCTTCTTTTAATTTATCGTTCTTTTTCTCTGCCACTTTAATCATCTCCTTTTCATCATCTATGAATGCTAACCACTGATTTATTTTCTTTAATATTATACTAAATTTTTTTCTTTCAGCAATACTTTTTTGTAAATATTTATCAATTATATTTGCAATTTTCGACATAGCTATTTATACGCTGGAACTATTTCAACAGGTACAGTTTTTGGATTATTTCTGTCACTTATCCCTAACTGCCAATAACCATTACTTCCCCATCCCCATATATTTCCATTACTATCTAGTGCTAAACTATGACCATGTCCTGCAGAAATTTGAATAAATTTTTTATCTGTTTTTACCAAAACGGGCCTTGATTTATTTGTAGTTGTTCCATCTCCTAATTGTCCTGAATAATTACATCCCCATGACCACAAGTTTCCTTCACTATCTATTGCTAAACTATGACCATTTCCTGCAGAAATTTGTGTAAATTTTGTTCCTTCTTTTACTATTGCTGGTATTGTAGTTGTTCCTCCTCGTCCCAATTGGCCATAACTATTTTCTCCCCATGACCATAAATTTCCTTCACTATCTATTGCTAAAGAATATGTATAACATGCTGATATCTGCGTAAATTTTGTACCAATCATTATTTGAATAGGTGTACACACATATGTATATCTATCTCCACCATTTCCAATTTGTCCGTAATTATTATTTCCCCATGACCATAAATTTCCTTCACTATCTATTGCAATAGTATGAAAAGCTCCTTCCGTTACTTGAGTAAACTTTTTATTATTTTTAATTTGTATGGGTTCATGCCTATCTATAGTGGTTCCGTCTCCTAACTGTCCACATCTATTAGATCCCCATGCCCATAAATTTCCTTCACTATCTATTGCAAAATCACTTTCTTCCCCGGCAATAACCTTTTCAAATTTTACATTATCTTTTATTTTTATTAATTTTTTACTTATTTCTGTTGTTCCATTTCCTAATTGTCCACATGAATTACTCATTGCTCTTGACCACAAATTACCATTATCATCAATTACCAAGCTATGACTGAAACTTCCTACTGACATTTCTTTTACCTTGATATCTAACTTCATTTTCGCAGGCCCTGCTGTTGCAAAAGAAGTTTCACCATCTTCTATTTCGGCGTTGCCTCCACCCCAAGAAAATAAATTTCCTTCTTTATCTATTGCTAAATTATGTTCATCACCTACAGCAATTTTAGCAAATTCAACAGTTACTTGAAATTCCACTTCATTTGATTTCGTACTATTCCCAGCTCTATCAAAAACAATCAAATATAATTTATATGAACCAAGCTCTAAATTTTCTATCTTATTAGTTTCATATTTTGTTTCTTTATTACTTGAATCTATTAAATAATATTCATAATGGTCAATACCACTTTTACAACTTTCTTCTGTTGCTTCTGCATCTTTTCCATTTTCAATTACTGTAATACTACTGTCTGCCTTTTGAATTTCTGGTGTAAATTCATCTGGAGCTAGTGTATCAATCAACTCAATATAAATATCTTTAGAAACTTCATTTCCGTCAATATCTTCTACTTTTAATTCATAATGTCCATTTTTTGTTACTGTAAATTCAATTCCTGCTGTTGTTCTATCTTGCGGTAATATTTTGTCTGTTTCTCCAGGTTTTAATATTGATTTTATTCCTTTTGGATTACTTATTTTTACCAAAACCTTTACTTTATTTTGATTTGTATACCCATCTGGTTCTGTTGTGTATGTTATAATTGTTTCATTTGCTTCACCTACATATGTAACTTGAAAATTGCTATCTACTTCAAATTTGTAGTTTTTATATATTACTTCTACTGGAAAATTCGTTGTGTCTCGTACATCTATCTCGTCATTATTCATTTTGGGCAAATCTTCTTTTTTAAGTTCTTCTCCTTTTCCTTGCTGTTCTATTTGTAAATTCGTTATTTCCAATTCCAACTTTTCTTTCGCTTCTGATATTGCATATCTTTCTTTCCCTAATTTTACTCTTGCAAATAAACCATTTTCTCCACCTAGTGTTGCTATTGTTATTCCTGCAAGAACAAGCAAAATAATAATTGTTACCACTAATGCTACTAAAGTTATTGCTTTATTTTCTTTTGTTTTCTTCATATTTTCCTCCTTTTATATTCGGATATTTCCGAATATAAAACAAGAATACCATATTACTTTTAAATTTTCAATATAATTAAAAAAAATATTCGGAATATTCCGAATATTTTGTATTTTTATTTTGATATACTTTATTTTAATTTGTTAGAAGGTGATTTCATGTTATTATCAGAAGCGATAAAACTTAGAATAGATGAATTGCTAAAGGAAAATAATTTAACTGCTTACAAACTTTCATATAAAGCTGGAATATCAAATTCTATAATAAGTGATTGTAGGCGTGGCAAGGTAAAAGAACCTACTATTAGCTCTATAATTCATATTTGTGAGGGTTTAAATATTCAATTAAAGGATTTCTTTGATTCTCCTCTATTTACTGATGTTGAAGCTTTAGATAGATTTGAAAAATAGCAACTCAATCATTCTAGTTTACACAACTTTTAATTAGGAATTTCAAAAATTAAAAGTTGTGTATTTTTTAGTTCTATATTTAATTACTGGTTAATTATATCAAAACATTTTATATTTTGCAATACCTTTTAGTAAATATTTATTATTTTATTTTTTCAATTTCTTCTTTTGTTAATTTAGTTATTTCACATATCATATCTATTGGCATTTTCTTTTTTAGCATTTCTTTTGCTATTTTTAATTTTTCCTTAGATTCTCCGTTCTTTTATTCCGTTCTTTTATTCCTTCTTCTTTTCCAACTTTGGTTGCATAACTAATAGCATTTATTCTATCCATCTCCCACTTTTCTCTTAATTCTGCAAGTCTTCTTACTTCTGCATCTCCTGTTAAGTAATTCATCTCTATTCTTGCTTTCTTCAATGTTTCATTTTTATCCTCTGCCATATCTACCAACTCCTTATTATTATCGTCGATAAATGCCAACCATTGATTGACTTTTTCATTCATATCAGGTTTTGCTTCTCTGAATTTTGGCAATTCTATAAAATACCATTTTATTCCTGTTAGTACCTCATAATCTCTATGTTTATCTAGCACAATTGCTGTTTCTGATATGTAATCTTCTACATCAAGCATATTAAATCCCAATATATTTATCATTATTATTTGGCTAATATCCTCATATTTTGTGCCTTTTTCTACTTCTCTTGACTCAACTTTTCCTGCATACATTGTCGTTCTTTCTTTAAAGTTTCCCTCATCTTTCATTTGCATTTCAATAGAAACAATTGTGCCATCTTCAAGTCTTGCCTGTAAATCAAGTCTCCCGCCTTTTTCTTCTTTACTTAGTCTTTCTAAGTTGACCTCTTCTCGTATTTCAATACTTTTTATGTCCATTTTTAATAGTGCATTTAGGAAATCAATTAAGAATTGTTCATTTCCTTTTCTTGCAAAAAATGCTTGAAATATAATATCATTCTTTAAATTATATATTTTTTCTTTTGTTTGTGGATTTTTTAGTTTTGGATTTTCCATCTCTTTTCCTTTCTAAATTATACTAAATTTTTTTGTTTTTAGCAATACTTTTTAGTATAATTTTATTTATGATTTACAATTAAAAGAGACAATTATAGACTATAAATATATTAAATTTTACACAAATACAAGTGTATTAGGGTTATCAACACTTTTTGAATTATTTAATATTATTTGGAATATTTTTTGATTTAATATTTTTGATTTTAATCTTTACTATTTAATTTTTTATTCTTGATTCTAATTTTGAAATCCTTTTTGATTTTAGTATTTTAGATTAAATTAAAAATTGATTTTGTTTTCCACCAAGTTGTTTGATTTAAATCTTTATTTTAAAAATTTAGTCATGCAATTGTCTAATTAATTGCATGACCATATATTACCATGATTTTATGTTACTTGTCAATAAGAAAATTTCGACAAAATGTGACAGTTTGCTTTATCATAGTTACAATTATTTGAATCTTATGAAATAATTTATTTCATAAGAATTTATTATAAATTTATTTTTTTAATTCTCTCAATTGCCTCAATTGTATTTTCTTTAGTATTAAAAGCAGTAAGTCTAAAATAACCTTCACCATGTGGACCGAAACCACTTCCTGGCGTACCAACAACATTAGCCTCTTCCAATAATTTATCAAAAAATTTCCAAGAAGTCATACCATCTGGAATCTTAAGCCAAATATATGGTGAATTAACTCCTCCATACACTTTGAATCCTGCTTTTTCTAATCCCTCTCTAATAATTTTTGCATTTTCCAAATAATAATTAATATTTTCTCTTATTTGTTTTTGGCCTTCTTCTGTATAAATTGCTTGTGCCGCTCTTTGAGTAATATACGGAGTTCCATTAAATTTGGTACAAGTTCTTCTATTCCATAATTTGTTTAGAATTACTTCTTCTCCATTTTTTGTATAACCTTTTAATTCTTCTGGTATTACAACATATCCACATCTAACGCCTGTAAATCCTGCAGTTTTTGAATAGCTTTTAAATTCTATTGCTACTTCTTTTGCTCCATCTATTTCATAAATGCTATGTGGTATGTTTTCTTCTGTTATAAATGCTTCGTATGCTGCATCATATAAAATAATTGATTTATTTTCCCTTGCGTATTTAACCCATTTTTCTAATTCGTTTTTATCTAATACTGTTCCTGTTGGGTTGTTTGGGAAGCATAAATATATTAAATCAACTCTTTCTTTTGGTAATTCTGGTTTAAAGTCATTTTCTGCAGTTACTGGTAAATATACGATTTTGTCGTATGTTTCTTTTTCTTTATTATATTTTCCGCTTCTTCCTGACATTACATTTGTGTCCAAATATACTGGGTAAACTGGGTCTGTAATTGCAACTTTGTTGTCTTGTGCAAATATATCAACTATATTTCCGCAGTCACATTTTGAGCCATCTGATACAAATATCTCATTTTCTGATATATCTATGTTTCTTGCTTTGTAGTCTTTTTTTGATATTTCTTCTCTTAAAAATTCATATCCTTGTTCTGGTCCGTATCCTCTAAATCCTTGTGCTGTTCCCATTTCTTCTACGGCTTTTTTCATTGCTTCTATACATGCTGGAACTATTGGTTTTGTTACATCACCAATTCCTAATTTTATAATTTTTTTATCTGGATGTTCTTCTGTATATTTTGCTACTTTTTTTGCAATTGTGGAAAATAAATAACTATCTTGTAGTTCTAAAAAATTTTCATTTATATAACTCATCTAATCGCCTCCTCATAAAGTTCTCCATCAAATACTGTTACTGCAGGTCCTGTCATATATACATGATTATCTGTTTCATTCCATTCAATATTCAATGTTCCACCTAATAATTCTATATTCACTTTTCTGTCTGTTAGACCATTTAAATTGCAAGCAACCGCTGTAGCACATGCTCCTGTTCCACAGGCTAGTGTTTCTCCTGCTCCTCTTTCCCAAACTCTCATATTGATGTTCTGTCTGTCTACGATTTGTGCAAATTCTATATTTGCTTTTTTAGGAAATGCTTTGTCAACTTCTAATACTTTACCATATTTTTCCACTTCAAATTCTTTTGTGTTCTCAACTATTGTAATGGCGTGTGGATTTCCCATTGATACACATGTGAATTTGAATTTTCTGTTTTCTGCTTCTAGTTCTAGATTTTTTACTGGCTCTTCTGTTGATATTACGGGGATTTTTTCTGCTTCTAATATTGGCTCTCCCATATCAACTCGTGCAGTTTCAACTTTTCCGTCTTTTGTGTTTAATATTAATGTTTTAATTCCGGCAAGTGTTTCAATTTTTACTGTTGTTTTAATTGTAAGGCCTTTGTCATATACAAATTTTCCTACACATCTTATTCCGTTTCCACACATTTCTGCTTCACTTCCATCAGAATTGAACATTCTCATTTTGAAGTCTGCAACTTCACTTTTACATATTAAAATTAAGCCGTCTGAGCCTATTCCAAAGTGTCTGTTGCTGACAAATTTAGCTAGAGATGATTCGTTTTCTATTTTTTGATTTATGGCATCAATATAAACATAATCATTCCCTAGCCCATGCATTTTTGTAAATTTTATCATAAATATCACCTCATTTAGGTATTAATAGTAAATAAAATATAGTTATATTTTATTGTTTTGTATTCTATCACAAGAATTTTTATTTTACAAGAATTTTTTGACATACTTTTGTTTTTTATATATAATGTAGTTGAAATTTACAGTATAAACTGAAAGGTATAAATTTTTATATTTTTTAGTTCAATACACAATATAAGAATTTCTAAAATAAATTGATGACACTCTTTCACTTAATACTCACTTCGTTCGACGTGAACATTTTTCATAAATTTATTTAAGAAATACTAATATTGTTTCAATCAAAAAAAATATAAAAATTTATACCTTTCAGGAAATGTTGTAATTGTAACATATTATAGTTGAAAATACAAAGGATGGTGTTTAATATGAAGTTTATAAAAAAATTACTATTAACAATAATACTTTTAATAATAATAATTTGTTTAATAATTCTTGGCGTAGGAAAAATTTATTACAACAAAGCTTTAAAAGAAAAGCCACTTATAACAAGAGTTGACGAAATTACTGGTAAAGAAAATTTTGTTAAATTTGAAGATATGGCTGCTGATTATAGAAATGCGGTAATCAGTGTTGAAGACCATAGATTTTATGACCATGGCCCTGTAGATTTTATTGCTATAGGACGAGCTATTTTTACAAATGTAAAAAATAAAGAATTGCAAGAAGGCGGAAGCACAATAACACAACAGGTTGCTAAAAATATTGTATTTTCTCAAGATAAATCATGGGTTAGAAAAGTTGGTGAAATTTTTGCTTCTTATGATTTAGAAAAAAATTATAGTAAAAAAGAAATCTTTGAATTATATGTAAATACTGCTTATTTTGGCGATGGTTATTATGGAATTTATGATGCAAGTTATGGTTATTATAAAAAAGCTCCTAAAGATTTAAATTTAGATGAAGCTTCAATGCTTGCAGGTGTTCCAAATGCTCCTTCTGTTTATGCTCCAACTGTTAACCCTGATTTAGCTAAAAAGCGTCAATATCATGTTTTAAAAACTATGGTAGAGTATGGATATATTACTAATGAGCAGTCTTTATCAATTAAATAAATTTTTATGATTTTTTAATATAAGTTTTAATTTTGTAGTATAATTATTTCATTAGGTTTTAAATGAGATAATTGTGCTATTTTTTTATTGTTTTCATATATATTATTATGGAGGTTGGTCATGAAAGTTTTGTTTATAAAAAATAGAAATCATTTATATTTATTTTGTTCTATTTTTATAATTTTTTTAACAGCACTTTCTTTATTTTTTATTTCCAATTCTTCTTCATACGCTGTAGAATTTGCCAAAAACTCTTTTTTTAATATTGATGTAACGATTTCTCTAAATGATATAGAAAAATCCAAAACTAAAAAGGCTTATTTGACTTTCGATGATGGTCCTACTACTAAAGCTACAGCTAAAATTTTGGATATTTTAAAAGAAGAGGATGTTAAAGCTACTTTTTTTGTTGTTGGAAAACATGTTAAGGAACATCCTGAATTGGTAAAACGTGAATATGAAGAAGGGCATTATATTGCTAATCACGGATATAATCATAATAATAAAATTTTATATAGAGATATGGATTCTTTTAAAAATGAAATTGTTGCCACAGATGGTGAAATTTCAAAGGCTATTGGTGTTGATAATTATTGTTCTCATATTTTTAGGTTTCCTAATGGGTATATGTCTCATATTTATATGTCTCAAAAAAAGGATGCTCTTAAAGTTTTGTCTAGTCTTAATTATGTGTATGTTGACTGGAATTGTTTAAATCGTGATTCTGAAAAAAAATATTCTAATTTCCAGTTATTAAATAATTTAAAGAAGACTGCTAAAGATAAGGGAACTTTAATTATATTGATGCATGATACAGCTGATGTTAATAAAACCTATAATGTGCTTAGGGATTCTATTTCTTATTTAAGGACTCAAGGATATGAGTTTGGAAACTTTTACGATTTTGTGAATTACTAGTATGTTGTCTTTTTATTATTACTCTGTTATTTTTATTAATTGCCATTTGGTTAATTATTTTTTATATTTATAACTTTGGTAATTATTTCTATAACTTATAAGTTATAGTTCTATAATATTGAGTAATAGGAGGTTTCTATGGATTTTAGTATGGATAAATTTAGTTATAGGTTAACTGTTTTATTAGATGAAAATAATATGACTCAAACTCAACTTGCTAAAAAAATTGGTACTTCAAATGTTACTATTTGTAGATACCTTACTGGCGAAAGGGTTCCTCGTCTTGATGTAGTTACAAAAATAGCGGATGTTTTTAATGTTTCTTTGGATTATTTACTTGGGTTATCCAATGATAAAAATATTCAAAATTCGAATGAAAATTCTGATTTAAACATTGATATGATTATTAAAAGTTTATATTCTTTAGATGATAATTCTCATCTTTCTAAAAATCAAATTGATTTAATTAAAAAATTATTAATGGCAAATAAGGATTTTATTTTGTCTGCCTAAAAATATTGTATTAATTTGAAAAAATCAAAGAATTTTAGTAATTAGTTCGAATGTAAAATTAAATTTATTAAATAAAATGAATCTAAGTATTATTTTATGCATAGTACTTGGATTCATTTTTTATTGTTCTATTGGTTTTCTATAATTTTTTCTAAAGCTTGTGCCAATTGGTCTGGGCAAGATGTTCCTTTATATCCACATGGTATTCCTTTTAGTCTTTTTATTGCTTCTTGAATTTTCATTCCTTCTACTAATCTTGAAACTCCAACTGTGTTTCCTGCACATCCACCTTGTATTGTTACTTTTTTTATTGTATCTCCATCTACTTCTATTATCATTTCTTGTGAACATACTCCTTGTGGTTCATATCTATATTCCATTTTTTACCTCCTATTTTATTATATCTTGTTTTATTATATCATAAATTGTTGAAAAGTCTAGCATAATACTAGACTTTTCGTTTTTACTCTAACAACATTTTTCTTGCCTCTTCTTGTATTTCTTCTGGCAAGTCAAACTTATAGATCTCATTGACGAATTTTATAATTTCTTCATCAATTTTAAATTCGGAATTTACTACTGATATTTTTCGAATTCTTAGTTCACGGTTACCTTTTTGTCTTAATAGCATTACAATAGATTCAAAACTTTCAATTTGTTTTGTTTCATTTCTTCTTGCCAATTTTGCTCTTTTACCAGTTATGAAATATGTTCTGGCCTTTTTGTTAAAGCCTGTAACAATTACTTGTTCTCCCGTTATCATGAATCTGATACCATTTATAATATTTTTTACAGTTTTAGGCTTCTCTGTGGTCAGCACTTCTTCCATTGGTTCAGTTACTTCCATTAATTGCTCTTCCTGTAATTCTATATTTTCAATTAATTGTGGCACTTTCTCGGATTCAGTTTCTTCCACTTTTTGTGTTTCTTCTTTTTCTGTTACTTCGGCTTTCTTGCTATTCGACCCTTTTATGAAAATATAGTCAAATCCATAGGCTTCTGCTCTACTTGCAAGATTTGCATCTGCAGTTAAAAGCGTAGGTCTTTTTTCTGGAGATAAGCTCTCCAGATAATACAAAATTTTATCATCACAATAATTCATTTCAGCATTTGGCCTATCAAGTACCGGTTTAAACTTAGACTTTCTTGCCATTTTGCTCTTATATATCTTTATTGTTGATATCTTTGTATAATCTGTTGGAGACTTTTTGTTTTTTCGTTCTGTTTCCATTAGAACTTTTTCTATCTCTCTCAGAACGGATTCAATAACTATAACTTTAGAACTTTTTGAGATTAAATCTCGACCTTCTTTTTTAAGCATTGCACACGTATCCATTAATATACAATCTGGATTTGCATTTGCTGAGAACTTATATCCCCCTATCTTTAAAAGTTCTTTTCTCCGCTTACCGGCAGTCATTTCTTGTTTTCTTATTCTGTCGTTCTGGCGAAGTTTCCACTTCAGTTTAATTGCTTGTGTTTCTTCAAAACCGATTTTTTGTAGGTATTCAGTTGTAACATCATCTGGAAATTCAATTATTTCAGATTGTATTTCTGCTGTTGTTTTTCCTGTCCGTATTAATCTTTCAATAATTTCTTTAATTTCTTTCATATTAATAGTAAAACCTTCCTTTCTGCTATATCCTAGCTTTCTATATTTACAATAGTTGTTCATATTTTATCACATTATGTTAATTATTGCAACAAAAATCGACATTCTTTTATGAATTTATAATAATTAATGGTTACAATTAATGCCCATATTTTACTAAACTGTAACTTTTTTAATAAACAACTTAAAAAGATAGTACATTGTTGTACTATCTTTTCGACATTTTCTAACAAAATTGTGAGACAAATTTGCACTGTCCCTACTGTCTCACTTCAATGTGGACATCTTTTAACTGTTGTTCTGAAACAACAGATGGGGCTCTCATAAGTAAATCTCTAGCTCTCTTATTTTTAGGGAAAGCAATAACTTCTCTGATATTTTGAGAGTCTTCAATTAACATTACCATTCTGTCTACACCAGGTGCTGCACCTGCATGTGGTGGTGTTCCATATTGGAATGCATTATATAATGCACCAAATCTATTTTTAACATCTTCTTCTTTATATCCTGCAATTTCAAAAGCCTTTACCATTATTTCTGGGTTGTGGTTTCTTACTGCTCCTGATGCCATTTCATATCCATTACATACTAAATCATATTGATATGCTAATATGTCTAATGGGTCTTTTGTTTCTAATGCTTCCATTCCGCCTTGTGGCATTGAGAATGGGTTGTGGTTAAAGTCTATTGTTCCCTCATCTGATAATTCATACATTGGGAAGTCTACTATGTAGCAGAATCTGTAAACATCTTTTTCTAGTAGGTCTAATCTTTTTCCTAATTCGATTCTAACTAAACCTGCTATTTTTTGTGCTGTTTTGAATTCATCTGCTATGAAGAATACACTTGAGTTCTTGCTCATTCCAAATTCATTTACTAATTGTTCTTTTATATCATCTGTAATGAATTTTGCAATTCCACCTGTAACTTCTCCTGATTCTTCATATTTTGTCCAAGCTAGTCCTTTTGCTCCTACTTCATCTGATGTAGCATATTCTGTCATTTTGTCAAAGAATTTTCTTCCTTGTTCTGCTCCATTTGGAACTATAATTGCTTTTATTGTCTTTCCTTCAAATGCTTTAAATTCTGAGTTTGCAAAGCATTTTGTTACATCTTGAATTATTAATGGGTTTCTTAAGTCTGGTTTATCAATTCCGTATTTTTCCATTGCTTCTCTATATGGAATTTTTATAAATGGTCCCTCGTCTACTTTCCATGTTGTAAATTTTTTGAAAGTATATGGTACAACTTCTTCTATTACTTTGAATACATCTTCTTGTGTTGCAAAGCTCATTTCAAAGTCTAATTGATAGAATTCTCCTGGTGCTCTATCTGCTCTTGGGTCTTCGTCTCTAAAACATGGAGCGATTTGGAAGTATTTATCAAATCCTGATACCATCAATAATTGTTTAAATTGTTGTGGTGCTTGTGGTAATGCATAAAATTCTCCTGGATTTAATCTACTTGGTACTAAGTAGTCTCTTGCTCCTTCTGGTGAAGAGTTTGCAAGTATTGGTGTTTGAATTTCTGCAAATCCTAATTCATCCATTTTATCTCTTAATGTTTTTAAGATTTTTGAACGTAGTAAAATATTATTGTGTAATTTTTCATTTCTTAAATCTAAAAATCTATATTCTAATCTTAAATCTTCTCTAACTTCTTGGTCTGTATTTATTTCAAATGGAAGCACATTTTTGCATTTTCCTAATACTTCTATTTCATTTGCAATTACTTCTATTTCACCTGTTGGAATTTTTGTATTTTTATTGCTTCTTTCCACAACTTTTCCTGATATGTGGATACAGCTTTCTGTTGTTAGCTCTTTTGCTTGTTTTTGTAATTCCTCGTCATTTATTACTATTTGTGTTATTCCGAATTGGTCTCTCAAGTCAATGAATATCATTGCTCCTAAATTTCTTATTTTTTGAATCCATCCAGCTAGTTCTATTGTTTCGTTTACATTTGTAATATTCAATTCTCCACATGTTTTTGTTCTATACATTTTTACATCTCCTTTGAATTTTGCTCTTTAAATTATGTTTTTTACAAAAAATATTAATATATCAACATTTATAATAATTAATACCTATATTTACTGAACTGCAACATATTGTATCACATTTTTGCAAATTTTACAATTATTCAATTGAACTTATTTATTTTTTATGCTAAAATTTAAATATATTATATTTTTTTATAAAAGGAGATTTAAAAATGCCAAAAGAAGTTTTTGATTTTTATGATAGAACAAGTTTAAAATCATATAATTTGGATAAAAGTATGCAATATCAATTAAATATTTTAGGAAGTCTTGATGTTTTTACTAGAAAGCATTCCGAAAATGTTGCAAGTGTTGTTTGTAGAATTTGTCAATATCTACATTGTACTAAAAGTTTTACTGAATATTGTACAATTTGTGCTTATTTGCATGATATCGGAAAGCAATTTATTCCACCTAGTATTTTGCAAAAACATTCTCAACTTACTGACGAAGAGTATGAAATTATGAAAAAGCACACTACTATTGGATACAAAATTTGTATGGATGATTTAAAATTAAGGCCTTATGCTGCTGGTACTCTTTATCACCATGAAGCTTTAAATGGAACTGGTTATCCTAATGCTTTGGTAAAAAAAGATATTCCATATGAAGGTCAAATAATTCGTGTTGCTGATGTATATGATGCTATTGTTAGTAAAAGACAATATAAATCACACGTTGGAATTATTGATACTCTTAAAATTATAATTGATGACTGTAAACCTATTGAGCATCCTGAGTCATACAAAGTACCTGTCAAAGATGTTAAAATTGGTAAAAATAATCCTGTTATTGTTAGAGCATTAATCAAAGTTGTTTTAGATGATACCGAATATGAAATTTCTTGTGTTATGGATTATTTAAAAGATTTAAAAAAGGAAATTAAAAGACTTTCTGAAGTTGAAAAATATGATAAAAAGAGGCTTTCTTCTAAAAGTAAGCATAAACAAAATTATTATTTAGAGGGTATGAAGTTTTTATTAATTGGCCAAGAGACTGTTGATAATTATTCGGAGGTTTTAAGTTCTTATAGAAACATTTATAAAACTAAAACAGAGCATATTGCTCAATTATCTAAAGAAATTAAAATAATTAAAAAATTAAAAGTTTAAATATGTAATACAAGAATAACAAATTTATGAATAAATTTTCTGTTCAACTTAATTTTGTGTATTTGGAAAGTTGCATAATTTTACTAATATAAGATAAAAGCAAGCATTAAAATTTTTAAAATATTTAATGTTTGCTTTTTTATTTGTTAAAATGTCTGCTAATTTTTTAGCATGATATTTATTCTTCTAGCCCAAAACTCACCCAAAGGGCATTATTTATTTTATTTATAATCTTTTCATCTTCAATATGACCTATCTTTTCTTTTAATCTACTTTTGTCTATTGTTCTTATTTGTTCTGCTAATACAACCGAATTGTTTTTTAATCCACATTGTTCTGAATCAATTTCTATATGTGTTGGTAGTTTTGTTTTATTCATTTGTGATGTTATTGCTGCTGCAATTACTGTTGGACTATATTTGTTGCCCATATCATTTTGTATTATTAAAACAGGTCTTATACCCCCTTGCTCTGAGCCAACAACTGGACTTAAATCTGCATAAAACATATCTCCTCTTTTTATTACCATAACATTCACTCCTAATATTGGTATATGTCAAGAATGTCTTTTTTTACATTATTTTGTTAAGATAAATAATTTTATTTTTTATATTTCAGTTGATGCGTTTATTATTCTAAATGCATATATTTTTTCGTTTGCTACTTTATTTATATTTATCTCATTATATATTATGTAAATTATTATGTTTTGGTTAGTATCTTTTATCTCCATTTTTATTGGCTTTCCGTTTTCTTTTGATACATATAATTTTTCATATTTTTGGTAATTGTTTTCTGTTTTTGCTGTTGTTTCCATTATTATTTGATTATTTTCTTCTTTGAATTTTGAGTTTGCATTATTTTTATAGTTTTCTATAAAATTTGCCAAATCCATATTGTTTTGGGTTATTTCTTGGTAGTTTTCTATGATTTTTGTTAGACTTAATTGTGTGTTTTCAATTTTTAAAGTATTGTTTTCTTTTATTATTTTTACTCCTTGTATATTACTTGGTTCTAGTACTTCCTGTGTATTGTTTTGGTTGTCTATGTATGTTTGCTTCATTTTGTATTTGTTACTGTTTTTGTTGCTTTTGACTTCTACTTCAATTTGTGTTTCGTATGAACTTATATTTAAAATGTAATTTACTATTTCTTGACTACTACTATTGTTTCCAATTTTTAAGTTTTTAGCCGTTTTATTGTTATTTTTTATTAATATTGTTGTAATTATTGCTATTACTATTATTATTGCCGTTATTATTAATATTATTTTTGCTTTGCTTTTTTCTTTTGTTTTATTATGTTTGTGATGATATGCTTGTTTTTTTTGCATAATTAAAAGCCTCCTAAAAATTTTTCTTATTAATTTTTATTAGGCTTTTTTGTTTTTAATGTTTAGTTTTCGCTTGTTTTCGTCGCAAATTTTGACTTTATTTTCTTAATAATTCTCTTATTTTATTACTTTATATTCCCATTCGTCAAATGCTACATATAGAGATGCTGCTTTTATTTTATATTGTCCTGGCTCTAATGTAACTAATTCATATTTATTTCCACTGTAATTTGTTGATACGGTTGTATAATCTTGATAACTATTACCATCATATTTTTGTACTACCAAATTTTTTCCTGATCTGCCTGCACTATCTGTATATAAATTACTATAAGCATAAATTTTAACTTTTCTATTAATATTTATTTCTAGATTTCCAACACCAATTAATAATCCTGTATATTTTCCACCATTTTTAATATTTCCATCAAATAAAACATTTGTTATATCTTCCGCTGTTGCTGAACCATTTTTATTTATTGAACTAGTCTTATAAGTTGAAATTATTTCTATTGCAGGTGCACTTAATGTTTGTATTTGTTGTATTTCCGCTATTTTATAATTATTGTCAATATCATAAGCCATAATCAAAACATTATATTTTGTATCTGCTTTTAGTCCTTCAACTTTTATCTGATTTGACATTGTCATTCCTGACTTTATAACATTTTTATTGTTTTCATCTTTAATAAAATAGTGATATCCTAATATTTTGCTTGTATCATCTATGCTTGTATTGATTGTAATGTCAATTTCATTTTTTCCTATATTTACTGAAAAATTTACGGATTTTATATATTCACTTTCTTCACTCTTTCCATCGTTTCTTGAAGCGCTTCCTATATAGCTAGAAACTTTTTCTTCATATTCTTTTAATGTTGTATTTTCTAATTCTTCAGAATTCTTATATTTACTTTTCGCTAATTTTACTTTTCCAAACAACCCTGTTTGAGTTAAGGTTGCTATTGATATTCCGGCTAAAATCAACAAAATAACAATAGTAACTACCAATGCTACAAGTGTAATACCCTTTTCCCTTTTAAAATTAACTTTCATTTTACATCTTCTCCTTTGTTTCTTATGCCCTTTTCATACTCTTAATACAATTATAAAATATCTCTTATATTTTTCAATTGTTTTACACGCAAAAAGCGTAAAACGTCTTACACTTTTTAAGAATATTTTATAATCAAATTGGTGATATTAAAACTATGAAATTACGAATTAGAGATTTAAGGGAAGATAGAGATTTAACGCAAAAAGAATTAGCTAAAATACTTGGGTGTACGCAACAGACATATTCTAGGTATGAAACCGGTGAAATAACTATTGATATTTTTAATTTAATAAAATTAGCAGATTTTTATAATACTTCTTGTGATTATTTATTAGGAATTACTGATATTTCTAAGCCTTATAGAAGTTTGAAAAATAGTAAGAAAAAACAAAAATGAGACGATTCTATTTTTACTCACTCCATTTTTGTTTTTTACTTTTTACTTAATTAATTTTAAAAAATCTTTGTCTTTTTAATTTTTGTTTTTTATTAATTCAAAAAATAATCTTCAACTGTTTTCATTAATAAATCTTTATCTTCAATTTTATTAATTTCACATCTAAATTCACTAGAATTTGGCATATTTTTAGTGTACCATGCAATGTGTTTTCTCATTTCTCTAATGGCTGTTACTTCAGGTTTGTTTTCTAGTTCTAATTTAATTTGCTCTTTTATTACTCTTAGTTTTTCCTCATTTGATACTTCAGGCAACTTTTCTCCTGTTTCTAAAAAATGTTTTATTTTTGCAAATATCCAAGGATTTCCAAATGTTCCACGGCCTATCATAATTCCATCTACACCAGTGTATTCAAACATTTTTAATGCTGTTTCTTCATCGACTATGTCTCCATTTCCTATTACTGGAATACTTACCGCTTCTTTTACATTTTTAATAATGTCTAAATCTGCTTTGCCTGAATACATTTCTGTTCTGGTTCTTCCATGAATTGTTATTGCCGATACTCCAGCTTTTTCTGCCATTTTTGCAAAATCGACTGCTACAATATGTTCGTAGTCCCAGCCTTTTCTAATTTTTAAAGTTACAGGTTTAGTTGAGTTTTTTACAACTGATTTTATTACTTTTTCTGCTTGTTCTATGTCTAGTAAGAGTTTGCTTCCATCGCCATTTTTTACTACTTTTGGTGCAGGACATCCCATATTTATATCCACTATATCAGCTAATTCTGATACATATTTTGCTGCATATCCCATTGTTTCTTTATCACTACCAAATATTTGCATACTTATTGGTCTTTTTTCTCCTTCTGTATTCATTAGTAATTTTGTTTTTGAATCGTCGTGAAATATTGCTTTGCTGCTTACCATTTCTGTGCATACTAATCCTGGTCCAAATTCTTTGCATATTTTTCTAAATGGTAGGTCTGTTACTCCTGCCATTGGTGCTAGTATTAAATTATTTTCTAATTCTATATTTCCTATTTTTAATTTTTTTAAATACATATTTCCTCCAATAAAAAACCGGAATTAAGATTTTGTACGCAGTGCAAACTGCTGCAAAATCTAATTTTCGCCATATTTATCTTCTACAGAAAGTTATCATACTATGATAACTTTCCTAGAATATAAAAAATCGGGATTAAAGCACTGTCCCTTAATCCCTGCAAAAAGGGAAAATAAGGAACGTCCCTCAATCCCCCTTATTTTACAAATATTGTTTTCTGTCTTTTGCTACTAATGTTTAATAGAATTCCTATTAGTATATAACTTGTTATCATTGAGCTTCCACCGTAACTTACAAATAATAATGGTACACCTGTAATTGGCAATAGTCCCATTACCATTCCAATATTTTCTGCCATATGGAATAAAAATACTCCGGCTATTCCAGAAGCAATTATTGAACCTGTTGTGTTTTTAGCTGTCTTTGCTATATAAATCGATTTTGTTACCAGAAATACATATAATACTATAATTGTACCGTGCAACTATAAATCCCATTTCTTCGCTAATTACAGAAAAAATAAAGTCTGTTGTTTTTGGGTATAAATATCCAAGTTGTGTTTGGTTTCCTTTTAATAGTCCCATTCCTGTTAATTGTCCTGCTCCTATAGCTAACTTTGATTGTATTATATTGTATCCGCTTCCACGTGGGTCAGATTCTGGGTTTAAAAATATATCAATTCTTTTTTTTGCATGGTCTGGCAATATAAAGTTATATAGTATTGGTAATGAAATACATGCAATTAACAATGCTCCTATTATATATTTTTTGTCTAGTCCTGATGTGAATAATATCATAGCTAGTGCTACGCAAAAGGCCATTGCTGTTCCATAATCTGGTTGTTTTATTATTAGTAATAATGGTACTGCTACTGCGGCAAATATTATTAATAGCCTTGTTGGTTTGTTTATATCGTCTGCATATCTTTCTTGTATTTTGGATATTATAAATGCTAAAAATAATATAACTGCTACTTTTGCAAATTCTGATGGTTGGAGTGAAAACCCTCCTATATCAAACCAGCTTGTTGCTCCATTTATTGGTTTTGTAAATAATACTGCTATTAGCAGAATAATGGATATGCCATAAAAAATTGGTGATAGTTTTACCAATGTCTCATAGTTTATTAGTGTTACTATTACCATTATTACAAGGCTTATTACTAGCCATATTATTTGTTTTTTGAATTCGTCATATCCTGTCTCTTGTGTGGCTGAAAATAGTGCAATTACTCCTATTATTGATAGAATAATTGCTACTATTAATAGTCCCCATTCTATGTTTTTATATTCATTTCTTCTCATTAAATCACTCTTTTTCTTTTTTATTTTTTTGATTTAACTGTTTTTGTATCTTCTATTTTCTCAATTACTTCTTTTATAACTTCTTTAGCTGTTTCTTGTTTTTCACTATCTTCGTTATTTTCTTTTTCATTTTCTTTTTTATTCATGTTTTGCTCTTCATCTACAGCTGTTTCTCGGTCATTTTTATTTTTTGTTTCTTTCTTTTCAGCCTGTTTTTTATCGTCTTTTTCTGGCTTTTCTTTTTTATCTTCTTCTATTATTTTTTCTGTTTTTGTTTTAATTGTTTCTTTTTTTATTTCAGTTGTTTCTACTTTTTTTGTAGGTTCCTTGCTTTCTTGTTTTTCTTCAACTTCTTTTTTGCCTATTTTTCTGGCGTCATTTTTTATATTAAGAATAGGAATGTTTGCATATAGTGCTGGAGCTCCATTTGTTCCGTCTTCGTTTTCTTTGTTTGTTAATCTAACGTCAATTTCTTTTTCGTCAACTTCTATATATTTTTTTATTACATCAATTATTTCTTGTTTCATAAGTTCCAAAAAGTCTGCTGATACATTTGCTCTATCTTGCATTAGAACTAAATGTAATCTTTCTTTTGCAGCTTCTTTTGAATTTTCTTGTGCTTGTTTTTTTTCTTCTTTCTTGCCTATACTTTTAAAAAAGTTTACTATGTTTTCAAACATTTTTTCCTATCCCTCCACTTGCTTATATCTTATTTTTTGAATAATCTTTTTATTTTTGCCCAAAGTCCTTTTTCTCTACCAGGTATTGTTATTTCTATCTTTTCTCCTAATACCCTTTTTGCAATTTCCATATATGCTTTTCCTGATGGTGCTCTTTTATTTTGTATTACTGGTTCACCTTTGTTTGTTTGTGTTATTATGTATTCATCGTCTGGTACGACACCTATTAGGTCTATTGATAATAAATCTACTATGTCGTCAACATCCATCATCTCGCCTCTTCTAACCATATTAGGTCTTATTCTGTTTATTACTAATTCTGGATTTTTTATTTCTGATGATTCTAATAGTCCTATTATTCTGTCTGCATCTCTTATTGCTGATATTTCTGCTGTTGTTACTACTATTGCTCTGTCTGCTCCTGCAATAGCATTTTTAAATCCTTGTTCTATTCCTGCTGGGCAGTCTATTAGTATATAGTCAAATTCTTCTTTTAGTTTATCTGTTAGTTCTTTCATTTGTTCTTCATTTACGGCGCTTTTATCTCTTGTTTGTGCAGCTGGTAGTAGGTATAGTTCTTTGAATCTTTTATCTTTTATTAGGGCTTGTCTTAGTTTGCATTTTTTTTCTACAACATCTACTATGTCATATACTATTCTGTTTTCTAGTCCCATTACAACGTCTAAGTTTCTTAGTCCTATGTCTGTATCTATTAAACATACTTTTTTTCCTTCTACTGCTAGGCTTGAACCTAAATTTGCTGTTGTTGTTGTTTTTCCTACTCCACCTTTTCCTGATGTTATAACTATTACTTCTCCCATATCTTTCCTCCTTAGGATTTTAAAAACACTCATTTTTTATGTATATATAATACAACGATTTTCTTAAAAAGTCAATGTATTTGTAGACTTTTAATAATTATTTATTGTTGATATCAAGCAAAAAAACATACTCTATAATTTTAAATAAAGTATGTTTTTTTACTATTATTTTTAAAATAATGTTACTCTAAAAGAGATATTTATATTTTTATTTGTTTTTTCAGTGCTTGATCTATATGACATTGCATATGTGTTTTCAGGATTTACTATATTTCCGCCTCTATAAACACTATAACTATTAGAATCGCTAGCACATTCTAATGTCCATTCTAATTCGTTTCCTGCAAAATCATATATATTCAATATTTTTGATTTTTCTGATACTCCTGTTGCTTGAAGTTGTTTATAGTTTCCATAGCTTGTACTGTCTGTGGCTATGTCTTCATATTTCAATCCAGCATTTTTTTCTATGAACTTGCATACCAAGTCCCATTGAATTCCGTACATTAAACTTCCGGTTTTTTCTGATACTGCTAGATTATTTGATATTTCTTGTGCTTGTTCTACTGTAATATAATTATATGGTTTTTGTTCTGCTTGAATAACTGCTTTATTAGTTGTTCCAGTTTCTGTTGTTCTGTTCATATTATTTTGGGTTGCAACACTATCTCCTACTTCATATCTTCCTATCCAAAAACCATAATTAGAATATATACTTGATAGCATCTGGTTATATTTTTCTGTGTATGTGTCTGCATCTTTTATTCCGCATCCATCATACCACTTATCTTCCCATTCTAGTTCTTGTGTACTTCCGCCTTTTCTATAATCTTTTGCATATTCTATTAAATCTGCTTTTATATTGTCATAGTCTGTATCTGCTCTTGCTGTTTTAAATATTTTTTCGGGTATTGAAATCCACACCCATTCATTTTCATTTTTGTCTTTTATTACAAGCCCTTGGCTTACAATATTCATTGTTGGTGCTAAGCTTATTTTACAGTCTTTTGGTATTGTTATTGTGTCACCTTTTGAGTCTGTATATTGTGTGTCTTTTGTATATGCTTCTGACCATTTTGCTTCATCAATTTTGACATATTGTACTTTTCCCTCTGAGTTTTTAAAATATCCTTTATATGTGTTTACACTTTTTATAAATTCATCTTCTTTTTGATTATCTTCTAATGTTACACTTGATGGCTTTTGTTCTATTTCTGGAATTTGTTTTGTCCATATATATTGATTTGCTCTTGTTATGTTAACTTCATCTTCCTTATTGTTTGATATTACTAAGCTTTCGTCTTTTGTTGTTCCTATATAATAGTAATTTTCTGGTATTAGTATTCCGTCAATATATCTTAAATCTACTGTTGTTTCGTCTGGTTCTGTATAGTCTGTGTAATAGGTTTTTGTTGTATTGTTTTGTGTTATTTTTATTCCTTGTACATAAAAGATATTTTGGCTGTTTTCGTTTATTATATATACATCTGTATATGTATCTGCATTTTGTTCGTCATTTTTTATTTTTTCATAGTCCTTACCATAATTTAAAGTTATTCCTTTCATCGCTTCTAGGTCTATTACATAAAAGTCTCCTGTATCATTTTTTGAACTTAATACACTTGATAATTCATCTGGAATTGTGTATTTTACTTTTGCTGGTATTTTTCCATATTCATTGTAATATTCTGATACTTTCTCTCTTAAAAGTTCTACATCATTGTATAAATTTGTTAATGCTTTTATGTGCACACTATCTGTGGCGTTATATACTAACATGCTTGTTAATATTAGCAAAATTATTACTGTTATTACTAGTGCTACCATTGTAACACCTTTTTCTTTTTTTATCATATTTTTCATCTTTAGATTCTCCTGCTTTTTCTTGTTACTATTAATATTTATAAAAACTTTAAAAAGTAACATTTTCTTTAGTATAGTTTACTATTAAATTGTGTTATTTTCAAGTAGTTTTTTGTAAATCTCTTGTCTCTTATTATATTTTGTATCTTCTTTTATTATTAAGTACCATAAATATATGTCTATTAATATTATTGCTATATTGTGTATATATAGCAATAATATGCTTGATATTATTGTAATTGCTGATACAGCTATTTTTGATATGATATTTGTGTATTTCTCTGCTTTTCTTTTTCCGAAGATTATGTATAAAATTCCATTTAAGACTCTTCCGCCATCTAGTGGGTAAATTGGCAATAAATTAAATATCATTATTAAAAAATTTGTGTAAATTATTATAAGACTTTTAAATATATCTATTTTTAAATTTCCTGCTATTAATATTATTAAAAAGTTTGTAAGTGGTCCTGCTAAAGCTACTATGATTTTTTTAATTTCTAGCTTGTTTGCTTTTTTTATTTTTTTATTGTATTCTTTTGGATTTATTTTAAATGATATTGATACTCCAAATGGCATTATTTCTATTTTTTCTGGTTTCATTCCAACTATTAGTCCTGTAACAAGATGCCCTAGCTCGTGTATAAATGCAAATATCATTACATATGCATATACTTCGATTTGTTTTGTTAGCCAAAATAATATTATAAAGATAAATATTTTTAAATCAATTCTGAATCGCATATTCTTTTTCCTTATTTTTATTTAGGTTTTATGCACTCCTATAAACTCATTTTTATTGTGTTTTTTTGAAGTTTTTTGTAAATTTTATTATAAAAGTTTTATAGTTCTAATATTTTTTGTGGATCTACTATTCTTTCTGATATTCTTATTTCAAAATGTAAATGTGGTCCTGTTGAGTTTCCTGTCGACCCTACTTCTGCAATTTCTTGCCCTTGATTAATTGTGTCTCCTTGTTTTACATATAAGTTGTTGCAATGGGCGTATATTATACTGACTTCTCCAATTTGTATTTTTAAATGTTTTCCATAATCTCCTTCTTCTGAGGCTAGTACTACTTCTCCCCCTGTTGATGCTACTATTTTTGTTCCCATATTTGCAGCAATATCTACACCTGTATGATTTTTTGGTACTGTGCTTGTTGTTGGCTCTCTTTGTCCAAATTGTGAGCTTATTGTTCCCTCTACTGGTTTTATAAATGTGGTCGTTGCCTTTATGTTTGCTATGTCTTGTTCTTCTTGTGTTAATGTTTGTGTTTGCTCTTCATTTGGCTTGTTCTCACCTGTTGCTGTATCTTCTATGTTCCCTGTATTTTCTGTACTTGTTTCCTCAGTTTTGTTTTCTTCTAATTCATTTTCATTGGCTCCTCCTATTGCTCCATCATTTGTTTGTTTATCTTTTATTTTTTGTATATTGCTTTCTATGTTTTGCTTTATGTTTTCATACATTTGCCCAAAGTTTATATCATATGATAAAAGTTCATTTGCTTTTTTTAAAAATTCTTCGGAGAATATGTAATTGTTGTTTTGAATTACATATATTATTAAATATATTACTAGACTTATTGCTATTTGTATTATCATTTTTTTTAATAGTTTTACATCTTTTTTGTTGTTATTGTTTATCGGTACTGTTGTTGTTCTTCTTTGTGTTCCTGCTTGTCTTCTTGCATATATTTCTTCTGCTCTTTTTATTTTATCTTCCACAGACATTGTTCTCTCCATATTTTTTCTTCCTTCCTTGTATTTCGCTTTTTAAAAATCTGAAAGTCTTAAATTTTTTTGTTTATGTTTATTACGATTTTATTTTCTTGTTAAATATATGTAATGAATTTTAGGTTTATGATTTCAAAAAAATAAGCTAGTAGATTTATCTACTAACTTATGATTCTCTAATTATCTAAAATATTATAATTATCGCTTGAATAATGCATAACACTGTTGTTGCTATTGAATATTTTTTTAATTTTTCGTATCTATTTTTTTGTTTTTGTGACACGTTTTCTTTTTTTATGTCTTTTATTTCAACCTTTGAAATATAACTATTTACAAGCATTTCCGCTTCTTTTAATATATAATCTTTATCTTTCTTTTCTTCTTTATCTACTTGATTATTTTTCTCTATTTTCTGAAGTTTTTTTGCCTTCTTGTTTGTTTTTAATACTATTATGGCTTCGTCCACAATATTTGATGGTAAGTTTTTTAATACTACCATATTTTTTAAATTACTAGCTTCCATTGTATCCTCCTTGAAATATGTATTTGTTATATTTTTCCCATATTTTTAGAGGTTATACTTTTACATTTCTTTATTTTTTACAGATTTTATTACATCTTCTGTTACTTTGTTTTTATCAAATTTATTAACGATATATATTACTACAAAAGTTATTATAAATGTTATAACATATGCCAATACACTTATTTTCCATTGTCCTTTTAATAAATTGTCTCCTGCTATTGTTGATGATATTATTGATGGAAGTCTTAGCAATGTTGATAGTGCTAGAAATCTTGATGTTTTTATTGGTAATAGTCCTCCTATATAAACTAATAGGTCTTTGGGTGTTCCTGGTATTAAGAATAGCAAGGCCATTACTGTTTCTATTTTTTGTGGGTCTTTAAATAGTTTGCTTTTTTCTAATTTATTTACTTTTTCTTTTGGAAAGAATTCGTATATAAAATCTCTTCCATATTTTTTTACAAAGAAATATATCATTGCTGTTACAATAAAAACTGATATTATTAAAAATATTGTTCCCCATATTGGTCCAAAACATATTCCTGCAAGTAGTTCTACTGGTTCTCCTGGCAAAACTGCTAGTACAACTTGTACAAGTTCTAGTCCAAATAAAATGAGTATCCCCGCCATTCCTGAATTTGTTATTTTTTCTTTGAATTCTGTTTGACCTTCTGGAGTGTTTATTTGTTTCATTATTGGTACCATATATATTGTTGCTGTAATTAGTATTACTATTGTTATTATTAGTGCTATTAATTTTATTGTTTTTGCTTTGTTTATTTTCTTCATTTATTTGCCTTCTTTCAGTTTAGTTATATTTATGTTATTTTATATCATTTTTTTGTGAAGTTCAAGTGTACTTTTGGAGTTCATTACTATATAATATATATTTTGCTTTATTTTTGACCCAGTTCAAAAAATTAAAGCAACAAAATTAACATAAAAATATAGACACATATAAAAATCAAATATATAATA
>CAKOWP010000013.1 GCA_934122385.1 uncultured Clostridia bacterium
TTTTGTTGTATCCGTTTATTGCAGATACTAGTTCTGTCATTCCAACGCTAGTTAAGCCCGATATTGATATCGGACTTTTTTCTTTTTCTATTTGGTTACTTAAATCTATAAATTTTTGTGATTTTCCTAGTTCTCCTATTATTGTGTTCAATTTTTATTTCCTCCACAATGTATTAATGGTTGAAAAAGATTTATTTTCTTTTTCAACCTTATTGTTCTCTTTTTTGTTTTTTTATTATACCATATTTTTTGGTGTTTGGGAAGTGCTTTATCACATTTTTGCAACTATTTTTATGTAATTTCATCACATTTTTGCAAATGAGAAATTCTTTTTCTCCTCTTTATTGTTCTCTGTGTTCTTATTTTTTGCATCAAATTTTTTCTGCAATTCAATAACTGGAACAGGCAAAATAGAAATTGCAACAGTAATAATCCATTGAGTCAAATTCAAAGGAACAACCTCAAAAACATTTGCAAAAGCAGGAATTACAACAACTATAGCCTGAATAAAAATTCCTAAAACAAAACTTCCAACTAAATACTTGTTTTCAAAAAGCCCTGCCTCAAAAATAGACGTTTCATTTTTAACATTAAAACTATGGATCAGTTCTAAAAATCCTATTGATAAAAATGCCATAGTTCTGCCAACTTCTAGGCCATAATATTTATTTCCAATACTGAATGCAACAAGAGTAAGTACACCTATCATAATTCCTTCAACAATAATTTTATTCCATAGACCATCTGCAAATATTCCTTTTTTACTATCAACTGGTTTTCTTTGCATTATGTCTTTTTCAGGCTTTTCAAGTCCTAAAGCAATTGCTGGTAAAGAGTCTGTAACCAAATTAATCCATAATAATTGAATTGCAAGAAGTGGTGATTTTAAACCTAATACAAGTCCCATAAAAATTGTTACAATTTCGCCAATATTTGTAGCAATTAAAAAATGTATTGCTTTTTTTATATTATCATATATGTTTCTTCCCTGTTTTACAGCCTCAACTATTGTAACAAAATTATCATCTGTAAGGATAATATCTGCAGCATTTTTAGCAACATCTGTACCATTTTTGCCCATAGCAATTCCAATATCAGCATTTTTCAAAGCCGGACTGTCATTTACACCATCACCAGTCATCGCAACGACTGCTCCATTACGTTGCCATGCTTTTACAATTCTTACTTTGTGTTCTGGCGTAACCCTTGCAAAAACTGAATATTTTTTTATGTTTTTTTCTAATTGATTTTGTGTCATTTTATCAAGTTCTTGGCCTGTTATTGCTATATCTTTTTGCTCTAGAATTCCTAAATCTTTTGCTATTGCTTTTGCCGTTTCTAAGTGGTCACCTGTAATCATTACTGTTTTTATTCCTGAATTTTTGCATACCTGAACCGCTTCTTTCACTCCATCTCTTGGTGGGTCTATCATTCCAATTAGTCCAACAAATGTTAAATTATTTTCAATATTTTGTGAATCAATTTTACTTGGCAATGTATCTAAATCCTTATATGCAACTGCAATTACTCTCAATGCCTTTTGTGCCATTTGTCTATTATCACTTTGAATTTTTAGATTTTCCAAAGCCTGTACTTTTATATTAAATTTACTCTGTATTTCTCCAATTTGCCTCTCCCATTCATTTTGTGCACTTGAAATTTCATTAATTGAAGATAGCTGCTTTGTACACTTTTGTAATAACACATCTGGTGCACCTTTTGTTATAATCCTATATTTATTACCAATTTTGTGAATTGTGGTCATCATTTTTCTATTAGAATCAAAAGGAATTTCATTAACTCTTGGCATAAAATTTTCTAATCTATTTTTTGTACTTCCAATATTTATACATTCTTCTACAATTGCCTTCTCTGTAGGCTCCCCAGAAACTTTTGCCACTCCATTTTCCACATTTACATCACAGTCTGTGCATAATGTTGCTAGTTCAATAATAAATTTTTTACTTTGACATCTAACATCAACAACCTTCATTTTATTTTGTGTTAAAGTTCCTGTTTTATCTGAACAAATTACACTACTACTTCCTAGTGTCTCAACTGCAGGTAATTTTCTAATTATGCTATTCTTTTTTGCCATTTTTGTAACACCAATTGAAAGCATAATTGTTACAATTGCAGGTAGTCCCTCTGGAATTGCTGCAACTGCAAGTCCAACAGATGTCATAAACATTTCTACTGGTTCTATATGTTTTATTAATCCCATAACAAAAATTATTACACATATTGCCAAACATGCTAACCCTAATATTTTTCCAACTTCTCCAAGTTTTTTCTGTAATGGTGTTTGTGGAGCCTCATCTTCAATAATCATATTAGCAATTTGTCCAACTTTTGTACTCATTCCAGTATCTGTAACAACCGCTTTTCCATGTCCATTTACTGTTATACTAGCCATAAAAGCCATGTTTTTCATATCACCTAAAGGTGCGTTTTTACCGCATAAAATATCTGCATCCTTTTCTGCCCCTTGTGTTTCACCTGTTAATGATGATTCTTCTATTTTCAAGTTATGACTTTCTAAAATTCTACAGTCTGCTGGTACAAAATTTCCTGCATCTAAAATTATGATGTCTCCTTTTACAAGTTCTTCTGCATTTACTTCAACTTTTTTTCCATTTCTTATTGTTTTTGCAAGTTGTGGTGTCATTTGTTTTAATGCTTCTATTGATTTTTCTGCTTTTGCTTCTTGAATTACTCCCATTAATGCATTAAAAACTACTATTCCTATGATTATTATTGAATCCACATAGTCATTTTCTCCTTGCATTTTTGATACAACTGCCGATATTATTGATGCTATTATTAGTATGATTATCATAAAATCGTTAAATTGTTTTATAAATTTTACAATAAAGCTTTCTTTCTTTTTTTCTTCTAATTTATTTTTTCCGTATTTTTCTTGTCTTTCTTTCACTTCTTTTTCTGTTAATCCTTGTTTTTCATCTGTGCCTAATTGCCTTAATACTTCTTCTTTTCTTAATGTTTGCCACATAATATTCACTCCTTTGTATATTTGTTATTTAAATATATGTGGCTTGTACTTTTTTATTACAATGTAACAGCAAAATTTTTTTGTCATATTATGTTGTAAGAGGTGTTATTATGGTAAATTCAATACTTTTAGCAATATCAAGTAGTATAGATTCCTTAGGAATAGGTGTGACATACGGAATTAAAAATACAAAAATATCTAAATTAAGCAAAATAATTTTATTTGCAATTTCACTAATTACAACATATATATCAATATTTTTTGGAAATATAATTCAATATATACTTCCAAATTTGCTTACAAATTTTTTGGGATGTTTTATTTTGATTTGCATGGGAATATACATATGTTTTCAAGCTTCTAAAAAAGAAAAAGATTCCCGAAATGTTTTTAATAGTCCAATATCTTCTGATCTCAACCATTCAAAAATAATTGAGCCTCAAGAAGCATTAATCTTGGCTATCGCTCTTTCTTTAGATAGTTTTTGTATTGGTATTTCTGGTTCAATGGCTGATATTAATTTGAACTTATTTCCTTTTTTGGTAAGTGCTTTTCAATTAATTTTTCTGAGTTTGGGCTCTTATTTGGGAATTCATATTAGAAATTTCTGCAAGTTGCCAGCAAATATTTGGGCAATTATTTCTGGTTTACTATTAATTTTTATTGGATTTCTTAAATTTGTTGCATTTTAATTTAAATTGTTGTATAATAATTTCTACAATACAACTTAGGAGGTAACACTATGAATAAAAAATCTTTAACAGTAAGCGACACCAATGGAACAAGCTTCACCATTACCAGTACAGAAGACCGGATTCATACTTTCTTAAAATGGGTTGCTGAGTACAAACGAGGTAACTATGATGAATCCGAAAATACTGTAATTTGTTACAGTATACTGGACATGAAAGCGTGTAACTTGAAGGCTATTCGCATGAACTTGTTTGCTAGTCAGTTTACAAAAAAGATTTTAGAATCTTGATGTATTAAACATTAAGAGTATATTGTGTACAAAAAGCTGGGGATTACTTAATCTCCAGTTTTTTATTTCTATTTATATATAAAGCATAATGCAGAAATTTATCATACTATGATAAATTTCCTAGAATATAAATAAAGTAGCAAATTTTCACTTGCTACTTTTTATAAATTTTATTGTTTCAATTTCATAGACAACAACTTAGAAATACCACTCTCTTCCATAGTAACACCATAAACAGTATCAGCCACTTCCATAGTACCCTTTCTATGAGTAATAACTAGGAATTGAGTATGGTCTGTAAACTTCTTCAAATAATCAGCATATCTAAATACATTTACATCATCAAGTGCCGCTTCAATTTCGTCCAATACACAGAATGGTGCTGGATTTATTTTCAATATTGCAAATAATAATGCAATTGCTGTAAACGCCTTTTCCCCACCTGAAAGGAGCATCATATTTTGTAATTTCTTTCCTGGTGGTTGTACAGTAATTTCAATTCCACACTCTAAAATATTTTCTTCGTCTTCTAATGTAAGTTCTGCTTTTCCGCCACCAAACAATTCTGCAAATACTTCTCCAAAATTCTTGTTTATAACCTTAAATTTTTCTTTGAATTGTTCTTTCATAATTTGAGTCATATCTGAAATTACTTTTCTTAATTTGCTCATTGTATTTTCTAGGTCTAAACGTTGTTCGCTCATAAAGTCATATCTATCTTTTAAGTTTTTGTATTCTTCAATTGAGTCTACATTAACACTTCCAAGTTCTCTAATTTCAGTTCTTAAGCTGTTAACTCTTCTTTGTGTTAATGCAACATTTTCTGGTTTTTGATATTGTTCTGCATTATTAGGTGTAAGTTCATATTCTTCCCACATTTTGTTGATAATGCCATTAATATCTTCTTCAATTTTTGTCTTTTTAACATCTAATTTTACAAGTTGACCTTTTAAGTCTTCAATTACTTTAAATTTAGCAGTTATTTCGTCTTCTTGTTTTGAAAGTTTTTCACTCTTTTGAGCTCTTTCTTTTTTCAATTCTTCAATTTTTGAACTACTGCTATTTACACTTTCTTTAACTTCTTCTATTTTTTGAAGTGTCTCTTGTATTGATTTTTCTAAGTCTTCATTGTCTTTTTTGATTTGCTCTATTTGTGCATTTTTATTTTCAATACTTGTATGTGCATTTTCTAATTCTTGATTAATTCTTTCTTGAATTTCTTGAATTGATGCCTCACTTTCGTCAAATGAAGATACAGAAATTTTCAAGTTTGTAATATCAAAATTCAAGTCGTCAATATATTTTTGGTCATCTTTATTTAATTCTGCAAATTCAGTAATTATTTTAGAAAGTTCTTCATTTTGCTCAACAATTTTATTTATTTCAACTTGTAAATCACCTTTTGTTGAAACCGCTTCTTCTTTTTGTTTTTCAAGATTTGCTTGTTCTTCTTTTAGTCTATTCAAACGCTTTTCAAGTTTTTCAATATTTTCATTTATTGAAATAACCTTTTGTTTTTCAGTTGCATATGTGATGTCAATTTCTTGTAGTTCTTTTTCAAGATTTGCAGATAATTCTAAAATTCCTTCAATTGATTCTTCGTAATTTTGCTTGTCATTTTCTAGTTTTTCAATTTTTTGTTTTAGATTTTTTATCTCTTTTTCAAGTTTTTCAATTTCTTTGCCTCTACCTAAAATGTTAACAGTCTTTTTAGCAACTGAACCACCAGTAATTGCACCAGATGGATTTATTAAGTCACCTTCTGTTGTTACAATTCTGAATGTATATCCATTTTGTTTTGCAACTTTAATTGCAGTATCCATGTTGTCAACAATTACAGTTCTACCTAGTAAATTTAAAATGATTTGCTCATATTTTTTGTTGTATTTTACAAGGTCTGATGCAATTCCAATAACTCCACTTTCATTGCCTTTTATCTTGTCTAATTTTTTACCTTTAACAGATGAAATTGGTAAAAATGATGCTCTTCCTAAATTATTTTTTCTTAAATGTTCAACTAATCTTTTTGCATCTGTTTCTGTTTCTGTTACAATATTTTGAAGACTTGCTCCCAAGCACATTTCAATTGCAGTTTGTAAGTCGTCTGGAACTTCTATAATATTTGCTAAAACACCATTCATGCCTTTGCCAAGTTCTTTGATATTTTCACAGTCTTTAAGCAATGATTTTACACTTTTGATATATCCTTCTTTTTCTTTTTCTGTTTCTATCAAAAATTTTAATCTTGATTCTTTTATTCTCATTTCGCTTGATAAAATATTTATATTGCTTTCAAATGATTTTATTTTTTGGTTTGCTTCTTCTCTTTGTTTTGCTACTTCATTTAATGAATTTTGAGCCTTGTTTTTTTTGTTTTCAATTTCATTAAATTGCTTTGCAATGTCTTCTTTATTAAGACGAGTTCCATCTAATTCAGAAATTGTTGACTGCATTTCTTGTTTTATTTGTGCTTGCCTTTTTTCAAAGTTTTGATAATTTATGTTTTGAGCATTTATTTCTGATTGAAGTTCATACTTTTTGTCTGTATTTTCTTCTACTGTATGTTTGTATCCTTCAATTTCTAACTCTTTTGAAGATAATTTTTCTGTTAATTTATCTAACTCTGCTTGTTTTTCATTTAACTCTTTTTCAAATTTTTCTTTATTTTGTTTTAAGTTATCTTTTTTAGCCTCTTTTTGTTCAATTTCGTCTTTCAATTCTTGAATCTTAACATTTTGCTCTTCAATTTCTTTTAAATATCTATCATTATTTTCATTATTATTTGCAATTCTAGTCTTTGCAACATTTATATCAGAATTCAATTGTTCAATTTGTTTTTGACTCTCAAAACCTATATTTGACATATTTTCAATTGTTTCTGTAATTTCATCAATGCTTGATTTTAACTCTTCTTTTAAGATTTTTACTCTTTCTAGTCTGCCTTCTTCGTCATTGCATTGAGACTGCATAATTTCAATGTCTTGTACAACTTTTTCTAAATCTTGCTTATATTTTTCTATATTATAAACAAATAGACCAATTTCAATATTCTTCAACTCTTCTCTTAAATTCAAATATTTTTTAGCCTTATCTGCTTGCATTTGTAAAGGTTCTAGATTTCCTTCAATTTCAGCCAAAATATCATTAATTCTTAAAAGATTCAATTTTGTATGTTCCAACTTTTTCTCAGATTCTTGCTTTCTTGTTCTATATTTAACAATACCTGCAGCCTCTTCAAAAATATGTCTTCTATCTTCAGACTTGTTGCTCAAAATCTCGTCGATTTTACCTTGCCCAATAATTGAATACCCATCTTTACCAATACCAGTATCCATAAATAATTCCAATACATCTTTTAATCTGCATGGAACTTTGTTTATATAATAACCAGTCTCACCACTTCTATAAATTTTTCTTGTAACTGTTACTTCCGTATATTCAATCGGCAATGCACCATCAGAATTATCAAACACCAAAGAAGCCTCGGCAAAGCCTAAAGACTTTCTATTTTGAGTTCCTGCAAATATGATGTCTAGAGATTTTGTACCTCTTAATGATTTCATACTTTGCTCTCCAAGTACCCATCTTATTGCGTCTGATATGTTACTTTTTCCTGAACCGTTTGGCCCTATTACTGTTGTTATTCCAGGCATTAGTTCTAATACTGTTTTATCTGCAAAGGATTTAAATCCTTGTAATTCTAATCTTTTTAAATACATTTATCTTCTCACCTTTTTTGCGGGATTTAGGGACGTTCCTTTTTCTCCCTTTTTGAGGGGATTAGGGGACAGTGCTTCAATCTCTATTTTTTTCAAAATCGTCATAGAGTCCGCCATTTTTTGACAATTTTTACTTTTTACATTTTACTATAAGAAATGACAAAAAGCAAGAAAAATTTTCTTGCTTTTATATTCTTTATCACACACTTATTCCCATGCATATATTCCATAATATACACCAACTTTATTTTCGTTAAATGTACTATTATTTTTGCTGTTTTTTATTAGGTCTTGAATTGGTGTGTTAATATCACCAAAGTTTTCTTCTATCACATTTTGACTATTGCTATTTGTAATAACATTAGTAGCTATATTGAAAAAGTTACATTTTCCACTATAGCTTGAACTAACTCTGCCCAAATCATGGAAGAACGTACAGTTTATTACATTGTTTGCAGTTTCTTGATCATTATAATATAAATATGAGGCTGCTTTATTTCCTGATGTCCTTATAAAAACGTTTTGTACCTTTCCCTTTGTTCCGTATAAATATTGACCCATAATGAGAGGTTCCTAGTGGATAATATACTATTGTTAAATTTCTAACAATTGAATTTGAATTTTGTAAATTAAATACTGCCGAATCTCTTACTGATACTTTTGTTCCATCACATATAAGTATAGTTTTTTCATTTTCTCCATAAATGCATATTTTTTTATTATCATCATATATTGCTGCAGAAGAATATCCATTAAGATTTATTAATGAAACATTATATGTTCCCTCTGTAACAAAAATTTTGTCTCCATCGTTTGCTTTATTAACTGCTTTTTCAATTGTAGAATATGGATTTTCTTGTGTACCATCTCCATTTGTATCATTACCATTTTTTGATACATATATAGTGTTTCCATTATATTCATTTTCATATTTCTTATCTACTTTTATTTCTATTAATTTATCTAATCCTCCCCATGCATTATATGGTGTAAACATTAATTTTTTTGTTCCTTTTTGTATATATATTCCATGAATACCATTTGAAGAATCTTCGGAATAGATAACTTCGTTATTTTCATCTAATAGGCTTATTTTTCCTTTATATCTATCATCTGAAAGTTTGACTGTTATATATACCATTTTACCTATCATATCATCATTGATAATCATATATGATTTTTTTCTTGTTGTGAAGTATGTTTCTTCATTTTCGTCGTAAGCATCTGTGCCTATTGCATCATCTGCAAATTGCATTGTTATATCTTCTTGTGCCTCTTTTGTTATCTCTCCATTTATTATTGTTTTTGCAAGTATTTTTCCTTCTTTTTTAATATTTATATTATCTTCTGTATACTTAATCCAACTATTCCCATTGTCTAAACTATAATAATTCTCTTTACTTTCTCCATAATTTATTGTTACCTTTTTATTTATTTCAACCCCATCTCCTGTTAAAACAGGATATAAATATGAATCATTTTGTATAATCTCTGGCTTTGCATTTAAACTAGCTTTTAGTATATATTCTTCTTGTTCATTACTTCCAACTAATTGTACTTTAAATTTATATTCTTGACCATCTTCAACATTATAGTCGATTGCTATTTGCTTTTTTGGTCCAGCAAGTATAATATTTGAGTTATCTGGTTTTATTACTTTTTTTATTCCTATTTCATTTTTTATATTTATTGTTACATTCATTATATTTCCATTTGTCGAATTAACTTTATATGTCGTCTCTGTCTGTTCACTTATTAAATTTTTTTCTCCTATTTGACTTATTTTTGTAAATAGCTCATTATTTTTATTTACTTCTACTATTGCTATTCCAGCAACTATCAATATAGTAATAATTAAAAATATAACTTGTTTATGCACTAATGTGTTTTTCTTTTCAAATATCTTTTCTTTATATTCATTTCTAAGGATTTTATTTCCTATTTTCTTCATCTTTCTTAATATTATAATATATTTAATTGCTTAAATATATTATCTACTCCCTTCAATATTTTTATAAATAATTATAAAATTTATCCTTATTCATCTTGCTTTGTTTGTATTTATTGTTGCATATATTTTACTATACCATACTATAAAAAGCAAGAAAATTTTTCTTGTTTTTTATAGTTATTATCTTAGATGTCTTTATTTTTTATTCTATTCAACATTATATCTGTCTTTTTCATATTGGTAGTCCTCAAGTGCTTCATCTTTTGTTAAATACTTATTATATACTTTTACTGAATAGATATTTCCTTTATAGTATTGACTTTGACCTCCGACCCATCTTCCAATATTGAAATTTAAATCTGGATATGTTAATCCTTGTGGTACAACTATGTTTTTATCTAATTTTCCGTCTATATATAAAATTAATCGATTTCCTTTATATGTTGCAATTATATTGTGCTTATTTCCATCATTTAATGTTTTTGAACTATTAATTTTATGAGTATCATATCTATTTAAATGAAATTTTAAATAATTCATAGGAGAATGATCAATTCCTAATGAACTTCCTCCAACGCTATCATTGTGTAATCCCATAATAACAACTTTTGGATTAGGTAAATCTTTATATGATATTGTACATTCATAAGTAAATGAATGCTTATTCTCTAATCCTATTTTTCCACAGTCTATATAGTCATCTGTCCCATCAAAATATAATGAATCATCATTCCAAGTTGGATTTCCATTTAACATTCCACTATTTGAATCACTAACTAAATTCTTCCACTCTTGTGTTTCTGCATCATAACCAGTTCCTACATTATTTTTCGCATCATAATATAACAAGAGATTTCCATTATCCTTCTTTTCAAATTCATATTTTTGCTTATCAACTTTATAATTATTTAAAACTTCTTCATTGTTCAAATATTTATCATAAACCAAAACGTTGTATATATTTCCTTTGTAATATTGGCTTTGTCCCCCGCTCCATCTTCCAATATTAAAGTTTAAATCTGGATATGTTAAACTGTTTGAAACAACTCCACTATTATTCAATTCACCATCTATATATAAATATAGTTTTGATTCCTCACTATTATATGTTGCAATAATTTGGTGTATATCTCCATCATTTAATGTTATTGTACTATTAACTCTTTGAGTATCATAATTATTTAAACAAAATTTTAAATAATTTTCTGAATGATCATCAATTCCTAATGCACTTCCACCTGTATTATTGTGTAATCCCATAAGTACTTTCATTTGTTGTGTTTAATTATATGATATTACACACTCATAAGTAAAAGAATGGTTATTCTCTAATCCTATTTTTCCACAATCTATATAGTCATCTGTTCCATCAAAATATAATGAATCTCCATTCCAAGTTGGATTTCCGTTTAATATTCCACTATTTGAGTCACTAGCCAAATTTTTCCACTCTTGTGTTTCTGCATTATAACCTGTTCCCATATTATTTTTTGCATCATAGTGTAACAACAAATCGTCTTTTATATATTTCATTTCAGGTAAATTATTGTCTTCCTGTCCGTCTATTATAATTAAATTTGCATCTATTAAAAACTCTTTTGTTATATTATTTTTCTTTAATTTTATTTTTTTATTATTTTCTTGTGTTTCTGTTACACTTATTTGATTATAGCTTTTTAACTCAGATTCTAGCCACTTTTGAGTTATATCATTTAGTATAGCATTTCCTTCTTTTTCTATTTGCAAATTATGTATTGCAAGTGTTAGTTCTTCTCTCATTTCTGATTCTTTTTGAACTTGATTTGCTTGATTTGCTTTTTTAAATAATCCTGTTTTTGTTAATGCTGATATTCCTACTCCTGCCAAAATCAACATAATAATAATTGTTATCACTAAAGCAATTAGTGTAATTCCCTTTTCTTTATTTTTCCATATATATTCCATATTTTTCCTCCTATGTATAAGTATTTTCTATTTTATTTTTATCATACCAAAACTATTAATTTTCTGTAATTATTATATGCATAAATAGCCTACTTATAAATAGCTTATTTATATTTTCCTTTTGTTGTAAAATTTTTTCGAGGTGAATTTTATGTTGAATTTTAATATAGAAAAATTATTGAAAAAAAGAAAAAAATCAAAATACTGGCTATGCCAAAATATGAATATAACCAATAGAAATTTAAACAGAATTATAAATGGTGAAACAACTTCTATATCTTTCAAATATTTAGAAGATTTATGCAAATATTTAGAATGTGATATATCAGAATTAATTAGTATAGATAATAACAAAACTGTTTCTTAAATTATTTTTTTATTTCTTTGATTAATACTTTAAAAGCAAGACAATTTTTCTTGCTTTTTTGTTTACCCTTCTTGATTTTTCTGACTCCCTAGTTCAAAAAAACGCCTTGACATCACTCTATTTTTGGCATATACTAGATACATACTATGCGTATATACAAAGCAAGTAAAATCAAATAATATAATAAAGTTTTAATCATTTTATTTTTTATTCGATAATTTTTAAAGGAGGCAATAATATTATGAATAACCTAATAGAAATTAGATGGCACGGTAGAGGCGGTCAAGGTGCAAAAACAGCATCATTATTATTAGCTGACGCCGCATTTAATACTGGAAAATACATTCAAGGTTTTCCTGAATATGGACCAGAAAGAATGGGAGCTCCAATTACTGCATACAACAGAATTAGTGATAACCCAATTACAGTTCACAGCAACATCTATGAACCAGACTATGTTGTTGTTGTTGATGACACATTATTAGAAACTGTTCCAGTAACAGCAGGTTTAAAAGAAACAGGTGCAATTGTAATTAATACAACAAAATCTGCAGACTATTTAAGAAGTGTGTTAAATGGTTACAAAGGTGATGTTTACACAATAGATGCAAGAAAAATATCAATTGAAGCATTAGGAAGATATTTTCCAAATACACCTATGCTTGCTGCAATTGTTAAAGTTAGCGGAATTATGTCTGACGAAGCTTTTCTTGAAGATATGAAAGGTTCTTTTAAACATAAATTTGCTAAAAAGCCAGAAGTTATTGATGGAAATATGAAAGCTCTAGAAATGGCTTTAAAAGAAGTTAAAAAAATTTAGTGAATTCGACCAATAGGGACGTTGTTAAATTGGTTGATTAAATATGAAAAATATAAAATTTATATAATATTTTCAACCAATTTAACAACGTCCCTATTGGTCGAAAGGAAAGGTGAAAAAGATGTCAAATATAGATAAAACAACGCCTATGGAAGAATTGACAATAGGTGGAAACATATATGAAGCAGGTAATGCCAGAGAATTTAAAACTGGTGACTGGAGAAGTGTTAAGCCTGTATGGATAGAAGAAAAATGTAAACAATGTGGATTATGCTACCCTGTTTGTCCAGATAATAGTATTCCTGTTTGCAAAGGTTCTTTAAAAAGAGAAGATTTTAATTATGACTATTGTAAAGGATGTGGCGTTTGTGCTAAAGCGTGCCCATTTGGTGCAATTGTTATGAAGGAAGAAGGTGCTAAATAATGAGTATAAGAGAAAGATTAAGTGGTAATGAAGCTGTTGCAACTGCTATGAAACAAATTAATCCTGATGTTGTTGCTGCTTTCCCTATCACACCATCAACAGAAATTCCTCAATATTTTTCAACATTTGTTGCAAATGGTTCAGTTGATACTGAATTTGTTGCCATTGAAAGTGAACATAGTGCTATGAGCGCTTGTATTGGTGCTGAAGCTGCTGGTTCAAGAGCTATGACTGCTACATCTGCAAATGGTTTGTCTTTAATGTGGGAAATGATTTACATTGCTTCAAGTTTAAGACTTCCTATAGTTATGAACTTAGTTAACAGAGCCGTATCTGGACCACTTAACATACACAATGACCATTCAGATGCAATGGGTGTTCGTGACGCTGGTTGGATAATGTTATTTTCTGAAAATAATCAAGAGGCTTATGATAATAACTTGATGGCTCACAAAATTGCAGAAAATAAAGATGTTCAACTTCCAATTATGATTTGTCAAGATGGATTTATAACATCTCATTCAATTGAAAATATTGAATTAGAAAATGACGAAGATGTTAAAAAATTTGTTGGTGAATATCACCCTGAACATTATTTATTAAATAAAAAAGAACCAATGGCAATTGGTCCACTAGATTTACAAGCTTACCTTTTTGAACACAAGGCTCAACAAGGAAATGCTATGAAAGTTGCAAAACAAGTTATTTTAGATGTTTCAAAAGAGTTCGAAAAATGGACTGGTAGACATTATGATTTATTTGAAGAATATAAATTAGATGATGCGGAAATCGCAATTGTTTGTATGAACTCAACTGCTGGTACAACAAAAGCTGTTGTTGATAAATTAAGAGAGCAAGGTGTTAAAGCTGGTTTATTAAAAATCAGAGTTTACAGGCCATTCCCAGGTGAAGAAGTTGCAAAAGCTTTGTCACATTTAAAAGCTGTTGCAGTATTAGATAAGTCTGATTCTTTAAATGCTATCGGTGGTGCTTTATTTGAAGATGTTGTTTCTAGCATGTATGTTGCAAAACAAAATGTTCCAATTGTTAATTATGTTTATGGAATTGGTGGTAGAGACACAACTGAAAAAGAAATCAATTCAGTTTATACAGATTTAGCTGAAATTGCTAAAGACGGAAAAGTTGAAAATCCTTATAGATATTTAGGACTAAGAACTAAGAACTAAGAACTAAGAAATAAAAAATAATAAATAATAAATATAAATTTCAAATTTTTATTTATTATGAACAAATATGAACCAAATAGAAGATTTTATTTTATTACGAGTAAAACGAAAGGAGAAAAAATTATGGCATATAATGTTAAAGAAATAGTTGCAAATAAGCCTTCAAGATTTACAGAAGGTCATAGAATGTGTGCTGGATGTGGAGCACCTGTTGTTGCAAGACACATTTTAAGAGCACTAAAAGAAGAAGACCACGCAGTAATATCAACTGCAACTGGATGTATGGAAGTATCAACATTTATTTACCCATACACAGCATGGACAGATTCATTTATCCATACAGCATTTGAATGTACATCTGCTACTTTATCAGGAGTAGAAGCTGCATACAAATCACTAAAAAAACAAGGAAAATTACAAGAAGATGAACATACAAAATTCATCGCATTTGGTGGAGATGGTGGAACTTATGATATTGGTTTACAATCACTATCAGGAGCAATGGAAAGAGGACATGACATGTTATATGTTTGCTATGACAATGGTGCATACATGAACACAGGTATTCAACGTTCATCTGCAACACCAAAATTTGCAGACACAACAACTTCACCTGCAGGAAAAGTTATCCCTGGTAAAATGCAATCAAGAAAAGATCTAACAAAAATAATGGTAGGACATCACTTACCATATGTTGCTCAATCAATTGCAGTAAATAATATGAAAGATTTATATGAGAAAGCTGAAAAAGCAATTTATACAGAAGGTCCAACATTCTTAAATGTTATGGCTCCATGCCCTAGAGGTTGGGGTTATGCAACAGAAGATTTAATGAAAATTAATAAATTAGCTGTTGAAACTTGCTATTGGCCTTTATATGAAGTTGTTGACGGTGTTTATCATATTTCTTATAAACCTGCTAAAAAACTTCCTATTGAAGAATTCTTGAAACCTCAAAAGAGATTTAAGCATATGTTTAAACCTGGTAATGAGTGGATGATTGAAGAATTCCAAAAAGAAGTTGATAAAAGATGGCAAGAGCTTTTGGATTTGGAAGAGATTACAAATAGATAAAAATTTTAGAGAGATTTGGAGCTACCACTCCAAATCTCTATTTTTTATAAATGCTAACATAAAAGGAATATATAATTCTAATTTAAGAAAATATATACTCCTTTTTTCTTATTTTTGTTCATATATTTCTTTTAGCAATGCCTCTTCTAGTGTTTTAGAAAAGTTAATTTTTAGTTCTTCAGCTTTTGTATTTATCCATTTGGGAATATTTACAGTTTTTTTCACTAATTCTTTTCCCCATTTTTTGGCAAATTCGCTTATATCTACTGATATATATGTTTTAAATTTAGAAATATAGTTCCAATTTTCTATGTCTAATTTTTTTTCAAATTCTTCAATATTTATATCTTGTATTTTGCTCGCTTTTGGTATTTTGTTGCCATCTTCCATTCCGTCTAATACTATTCCAGCTATTAAATCTTCTGCCATCTCCATCGCGTTTTCCAAACTATCTCCACAAGTTGACGCATTAATATTTAATTCATTTTCTAAATCTGGAACAAATACAGAATATTCTCCTTCTTTTTCTTCATAAAATAATACTGGATAAATAACTTTCATAATTCCCCTCCACTTATTACAAGCACGGGCTTATTTCAGCCCTGCTTGTTTTAAGATATTGTTAAGAGTTCCTTTTGGTATATCTCCTATATGATTCGGGGTACCGGTAAGCTTCCGTTTTGTTTCATTATGCTTATATATGTAATGTGAACCATTTGTATGGTGATGATACCAACCGTTGGAGATTAACAATTTCTCTAATTCTCGAAATGTCATGACGTTTCCTCCTAACGGCTTTATTATACTACGTATAATACGTATTGTCAATATTGTTATATTATTTTATGCAAATTATTATAAAAATATTCAAATTTTATCTAAAATAAAAATAAATCACAGGAAAAGTATAAAGTGGTGACATTTGTCACCACTTTATACTAATATCTAAAAATTTAAAATTATTCTTCCTCTGGTGCTCCAACCGGGCAAACTCCTGCGCAAGTACCACAAGAAATACATGCTGATGCATCTATAACGAATTTATCTTCACCTTGTGAAATGCATCCTACTGGACATTCTGCTGCACAAGCTCCGCAAGATATACATTTATCTGTAATTTTATATGCCATTTTTCTCACCTCCTAAAACTTTTTTGTCTTCTTGTTCTAGTTTTTCAAGTTCTTCTAATTCTTTCTTATTTTGAATTTCTTCTTCATCAACTTGTTCTCTAGCAACATCTTTTATTACTAATACATCTTTGGCATCATATTTTTTATATGTATAACCATCTTCACCTTTAAACTTTATTCTTAATTTTTCTTTTAAAATTTCAATGTTGTCAACTTCGCCAATTCCATCTTCTGTTTTAACAATTGCTCCAACATTTGGTAGATTTTTCAACTTATCTAAATAAGCCTCGTCCTCATACTTTAAACAACACATAAGTCTTCCACAGTTTCCTGAAATTTTTGATGGATTTAACGAGATGTTTTGGTCTTTCGCCATTTTTATTGATACTGCCTCAAAATCATTTAAAAATGTACAACAACATAGCTCTCTACCACAAACTCCATTTCCACCTATTCTCTTAACTTCGTCTCTTACACCTATTTGACGTAGTTCAATTCTTGTTTTATAAATTGCAGCTAAATCTCTTACTAATTCTCTAAAATCCACTCTACCATCTGCTGTAAAGTAAAATAATATTTTGCTATTATCAAATTTGCATTCAACTTCTGTAAGAGTCATATTCAATTTGTGTTCTTTTATTTTCTTTTCACATACTTTAAATGCTTCTTTTTCTATTTCTTTGCATTCTTCGTGTCTTTTTATATCTCTATTTGTAGCTATTCTTAGTACTTTTTTTAATGGAGCTACTATTTTTTCGTCTTCAACATTTCTGTTTGGAATTAATACTTCTGCATATTCTTCACCTTGAGATGTCTCTACTATTACTTTATCTCCTTTTTGAACTTTTATTCCTTTTGGATTGAAAAAGTATATTTTTCCTAATTTTTTAAATCTTATTCCTACTATATTCTTCAAGTTTATTTTTCCTTTCCCCATTTTTTATTTTTCTTATAAATCCTATATTTTTATTAATTAACGTATATATTAAAATTCTATATTTTTTCTACATAATTATACAAATATTTCTTTATATGTTAATTAACTTGTTCCCACAATTTAAGCAACATATTGTCTATACTCATATCATAATTTGCATTTGATTGCAACCTTCTTTTGGTGTCTTCTACAATATTTATGCACATTGCATATTTACTAGACTTTTTTGCCAAATCTAACAAAATAATATTTATATAATCTAAAATTTCAATTTTTTCCTCTTTTGCTTTGTAGATAGCTTCTGCATTATTCAAAGTATCTATTTTATCTCTATTTTCTAAATTTACAATGACATTTTCTATTTGTTCATATTCTTCTTGTTTGTCTTGCAATTGAATAGCTTTTCCAATGCTACCCTGAAATGCTTCTAACATAATTTGACTATTTACTTTAGTTTGATAATTCTCTTCTAAAAATTTTATAATATTTTCATCTGATATTTTGTTAAAACGCAATATCATACATCTTGATTTTATAGTATCCAAAAATGCACTTTCATTTGAACCTATAAGAATTATAGTAACGAATTCTGGCGGTTCTTCCAATGTTTTTAGCAAACAGTTTTGAGCCTCAGTAGTCATTTTATCACTATCATTTATTATATAAACTTTTCTGTTTGAAATGATAGGCTTTTCAGCAACTTTATTTTGAAATTCTCTTATCTGTTCTATTTTTAAACTATTTCCATCTGGCTCGATTATTCGAAAATCCGGATTATTATTGCTATCAAATTCAATACAAGATTTGCATCTGTCACAATATTTATTTTCGTCGGTACATAAAATCATTTTTGCAAATTCTTTTGCTATTAATTTCTTTCCAATTCCTTCTGTTCCAACAAACATATAGCTGTGTGATGCTTTATTATTTTTTACTGCATTTGTTAACAATTCTTTTATATTATCATTTCCTAATATATTATTAAACATCCTATCTCCTGCTTTTTGTTCTTAGTAAATTGTTTTACTATTAAATAATTTAAATATTCTTATTTTATTTTTCCAAATAGATTTAACGGCCAGATTCTTATCCAAACTTTGCTTTCTATTTTTTCTAATGGTATACATCCGAAGGCTCTACAGTCTGTACTATGATTTCTATTATCGCCCATTGCAAATACACAATTTTCTGGAACTACAAAATCGTCAAATCCTGCTCCCATTAAATCTGTAACTATACCACTTTGAAGGTAATCTTCTTGTAATGCTTCTCCATTTATATAAACTTTGTCATCTTTTATTTCAACATGTTCTCCTGGCAAAGCTATGACTCTTTTAATATAACTATCTTTTCCTATTTCCAATACATAATATGTAAATTTTCCCCATAAACTTGTTGGTTCATTCTCATATTTTGCTACCGGATTTGATTGGTCAATTTCATTATATGTGTATGTCTTTTTGCTTGGTGCTTCAAATGTTATTATATCTCCTCTATTTGGCATTTTTTTAGTTGTTCTTCCCCATCTATTTAACCATAATCTTTGGTCTTGTACCAATGTTGGGTACATTGATACTTGTTTTACTATTGTTGGTGTTCCTATAAAATATCTAAATAACAACGCTAATACTATTGCTATTATTATACAGTATATCCATTCTAATATATCTTTTACTTTTTCATTCATTTGTATCTATCTCCTATCTTTTTTATCTTGTATATTATACATTAATTAAAAAGATTTATCAATATTTTTATTACTAAAAATAAAGAAAAATGAGACAAATTTTTTGTCTCATTTTTTTACTAATTATTATCGTCGTTGTCTTTATACTCATCATAAATCTGTACGCCAATCAAAGCTATCACAAGTCCAATGATTAAACTCAAGTATGTACTTACAAAAATAGTGAGTACTTTAAAGAAAATTGAAGCCATATTAATCGAAAACTTTACTCCAATTGCCAAACCAATCAATGTAATGACTATCATTATCATTTTAAATCCTTCTGTTTTTTTAGTTTTTCTTTTCTCCGCTTCATAAAAATTCTCCTTCCTTTATTCAAACAACATTAAGAGTAATATACATTAAGCAAAATTTTCTTGCTTAATTAATATATGTCCTTTTTTTAATATACCACATTTTAATGGTATATTAAAGGAATTTTTCATATACTGTATTGGAGGTATGAAAAATGAAAAAATATAATTTTTTAAAATTCACTATTTTTAGTGGAATATTTGTAATGATATTGGGCACTCTTTTACATTTCACATATGAATGGTCCGGAGATAATCTTTTTGTTGCATCTTTTAGTGCTGTAAATGAAAGTACTTGGGAACATTTAAAATTATTATTTTATCCAATGCTTTTGACTTCTATAATTGGGTATTTTTATTTTGTACACAAATCATCAAATTTTTTATGTGCCCGATTATTGGGAATTTTAACTGCTATTTTATTTACAATTATTTTCTTTTACACTTACACTGGTATTGTAGGAACTAATTTTGCTTTTATTGATATTAGCATTTTCTTTGTTGCTGTTATTTTAGGAGAGTTTGTGTCTTATAAAATTTTAAACTCTAATTTTATTTGTAACAATTTGAGTGTTTTTGTGGGATTACTGATTTTACTGTTGTGCTTTATTGTTTTTACCTATTACACTCCTGAAATTGGTTTATTTTTAGACCCGGTTACTTTTAGTTATGGTATTAATAATTAATGTAACAAAAACTTAATATTTTCTTAACATTTCTGTAACATTCCTTTATGTATTTTGTTGTATAATATATTTAGTGATTTTTTAAGGAGAAATTTATGAGCGTAGAATCAGATTTAAAAAAAGATGGTATAATAGTCATTAAAAAATTGAATACACTAAAAGTCAACTCTATAGCAAGAAATGTAGCTGTTAGATTATGCGAAACTTTTCCTGATTTTAATCTTAATCAAAATGATTTATTTATTAAATTATCAAGATTAGATATGTATATTGCAAAAATGCCTGAAGGAATGGCAGAGGCAAATTACTTTTATAAAAATACCTCTATATATTTTAATAATCATATTGCTGACGAGGATTTAGAAGAGTTTGCTATTCATGAATGTATACATTATATTCAGGAAATAAAAGATAAAAAGAATTATTTATTACGTATGGGTTTGTGTGATTATACAGAATTTAAAATATATGGTTTAGGTTTAAATGAAGCTGCTGTACAACTTATGGCATCTAAGGTTTTAGGTATTCCTAAAGAATATGTAAAATATTTTAATATTACTTTTGAAACAAATAGCCCATCTTATTACCCTTTGGAGTGTTGCCTTGTTAACCAACTCGCATATCTTGTTGGAGAAGATGTTTTATTTGAAAGTACTATTAATAGCAATGATACTTTTAAAAATAAATTTATTGAAATTGTTGGTTATAAAAACTTTATGCATATCCAAGATAGTATTGATAAAATTTTAATGGCTGAAGAAGAGATTATCAAAATTAATAATAAAATTATTCAAGTTGATGATAGAAATAAAAAAGTTGATAATATGATTAAAAAGATAAATTCTTTGAAAGATAGTATAACATCAACATTTATGAAAACTCAAAATCTTATTGTTTCAAGCTATTTTGATAAAGTATTTTTTGAAATTAATGATTTAGAGGATATTGAGATTTATAGAAGAAAATTATATAATTTTAAAGATTACTTAGGTTCTACTGATGGATATACTTTCTTTAATGATTATTATGTTGATAAAATGATGGATTTGGAAGATAAATATAATTTATTGGAGAATGTTCCTACTGACCCATCTATGTATTTGATTAAAAAGAAAACTTCTAAATTTTTAGCTATTTTCAGATATATTAAAAATTTATTTGTACATAATGGTGCTCAAAGCAATGTTGATAGTTTTGAAAATAATATTAATAAATAATTAAGTCATAGACGAAAAGGAGATTTGAGCTAGAATATAACTCAAATCTCTTTTTCTATATTACTTTTTTTAATCCATTTTTTATTTACTTTTTAAGTATTCTTTTATTGTTTCTGATGCATCTCTTCCAGAACGTGCAGCCCAAGCTACGGTTCCTTTACATCCTGCCAAATCTCCACCTGCAAATATTTTGGAATTAGAAGTTTGATATTTGTCGTTGATTATTACATTTCCCCATTTGTTTAATGTTAGTCCTAAATCTAAAACTTCGTCTGAAACATTACTTCCTAATGCCATTACTACATAATCTGTCTTTATTTCATAATTGCTTCCCTCTATATTAACTGGCACTAATCTTGTTTCTCCTTCTTTTTGAACTAGTTCTGTTTTTATAAGTTCTAGTTCTTCAACTTTGTTATCTCCTTTTATTTCAACAATATTATTTTGAAATAAGAATTTTATTCCCTCATTTTTTGCATCTTCAATTTCTTTTTTTTCTGCTGGCATTTGTTCTTCTGCTCTTCTATAAATTACATTTACCTCTTTTGCTCCGTAGTCTCTTTATTGTTCGTGCACAGTCCATTGCAACATTTCCACCACCTATTACAGATACCGTTTTACCTGAATAGTCTGGATGCATATTGTATTCTAGCAATTCATTTCCGCCATATACTCCTTCTAGTTTTTCACCTTTTACTCCCATTTTCGCAGATTTATTTGCACCTATACTTATAAATATCGCATCATATTCTTTTTCTAATTCTTCTAAGTTTAAGTTTTTGCCTAGTTCTTTGTTGTACTCTACATTTATTCCTAAATCTAAAATTCTTTTCACTGTTTCTTGCACTCTTGTTTTTGGTAATCTGAATTCTGGTATTCCATGAACTAGTAGTCCGCCTAGATAGTTGTATTTTTCATATATTGTGACTTTTACTCCATCTTTTGCTAAAAATGCTGCACATGTTAGACCTGCAGGTCCTCCTCCTATTATGGCTACTTTTTTGTTTGATAACTTTTTGCTATTTTGTGATATTGCTTCTTTTTTACTTGTGTCTGTTCCTTCTGCTTCTTGCATTGCTTTTTTTAGACTATAGTTTTCTTTTTCAGCTTTTTCAAATATGAAGTTTTCTATGTCTCCTATATTTACTGGTTCTCCTTTTATTCCTCTTACACAACTTCCTTGGCATTGCTTCATATGTGGACATATTTTGCCACATATACCTGGTAAGACTGTTGTTTGTGATAGTATTTCATATGCTTTTTTATAATTTTCCTCTTTTACCGCTTTTATAAAGTCTGGAATATTGTTTTCTAGTGGACATCCTTTTACAGAACATGGTTTTATTTTGCAGTTTAAGCAGTAGTTTACTTTTTCTTTTATTTCTTCCATATTTTTCTTCCTTTTTAATTAACTTTTGAGATTTATCTTTTCTTTTGTTCAAATTATTTCCGTTATTTTCATATCTATTGTGTTTTTCTCAATTTTTATTTTATTATAAAATTTTAAGGTAGTCAATGGGACTGACTACCTTTTCAATGTTATTTCATAAAATAGCTTTGCAATTTTTTATAATTTTATTATCACTATATAATGTTTTTACTCTGTAAAATCATTCATTCTTTCCATAACTAACTGCAAATCTTTTATAAAATCAACTTTTTTTGTTTCATCTCTCAAAAGGGCTGCAGGATGCCAAGTTGGCATATACATTATTCCTTTTTTTTCGACCCATTTCCCCCTTGAGCCGGTAATTCCATATTCTTTTCCCAGAATATGTTTTAAAGCAACACTTCCTAATAGAACTATTATTCTAGGCTTTACCAACATAACCTGATTTCTCAAATAATTTAGACATGCATTTGCTTCGTCCTCTTCTGGATTTCTATTTGCTGGTGGTCTACATTTCACGACATTTGCAATATATACTTCTTCTCTTTTTATTCCTACAATTCCAAATGCCATATCCATAAGTTTTCCGGCTCTCCCAACAAAAGGTTCTCCTAATCTGTCCTCGTCTGCTCCCGGTCCCTCACCTATAAACATTATATCTGCATTTTTGTTACCTACTCCAAATACTATGTTTTGTCTTGTTTTGCATAACTTACATTTATTACAATTTACTATTGAATCTTCTAGTTCTTCCCATGTTTCAAACATTATTACACCTCTTTTTTGTCGTTTTGTCGCGTTGGGGACGGTTCTGTTTGAGACATTTTTAAAATTTTGCTTTTTTTAATTTTAAAAAAATGTCTCAAACAGAACCGATGTCTCAAATAGAACCGTCCCTAAAAGGACATTCTACTAATTTTATTTTCACATCTTCTTCTGTGTTTATTTCTGCTTTTGTACCTATTGGAATTACTGTTTTTCTTTCTATATGTCCAAAATTATTTGATTTTATTATTGGAAATTTATACTCACCATCTAAAACATCTAGTATTATTTTTTCAAGGGATATTCCGCTTTCGTGTTCATAATTGCCTATCCATAGACCTTTTATTTTATCAAATACTCCATTTTGTTTCATGTAATATAAAAAATTACTACATTCTTCTGGTTCTGTTGCAGGCCCTAGTTCTTCTAAAAATAGAATCTTATCTGTAAAATTCAAACTATATTTTCCTGCTATCATTCCTCTTGTCAAAAATAGATTTCCACCTATTAGTTCACCTTCTGCTTTCCCTTCTTGAATAGTTACATATTCTTCATTTTCTGGTCCAAATTCTAAACTACCATCTACAAATCTGCTTAGTGCTTGTTTGTAACTAAAGTCAGTTTCATCTGTTGCTATTGTTTTAAAATTTGTCCCGCTAAATGTTACTAGTCCTGTTTTTTCTGTTATCATATTTGTAATTGAAGTTATGTCACTATATCCACATATTATTTTAGGATTTTTCTTTATGAGTTCATAGTCTAAATATTCAAATGTACTATTACTGTTGTTTCCACCTTTTGCACACCATATCATTTTCACTTCTTTGTCAGCAAACATTGCATTTATATCTTCTGCTTTTTCTCTTGCAGTAGCGCTGTATCCTTTTGTATTTGAAAATATATTTTTTGAATATTTTACTTTAAATCCGCTTCTTTCTACTATTTCTTTTGCTTTATTTAATTCGTCTATGTTATCTCCAATTATTGGGCTTGATGGTGCTACAACCCCTATTGTATCACCTATTTTTAATTTTGATGGTAATAATTTTGGTAAACTCATACTCATACTATCTCCTTTTCCTTTAATTCGTCATATTTTCTTTCTTCTTTTGAATACTGTTCTGGCTTTAAACCTAACCTTGGTTTCATATATTGTTCAACCACAATAAATATTATTGTAAATATTGTTCCTACTATTATCAAGGCATTTGCAGAAGTTGTAATTCCTAATATAAATGAAGCGATAAATCCAAATAGCATTCTAACAGAATTTCTTATAAAATTGTATACAGCAATTATCTTTGTATCTATTTCCTTGTTGGCAAAATTCATTAAATATCTATCTATTATTGTATAGTACATTCCGTTTACAAATCCCAGTATCATATATACACTTAATATTATTATAATTCCTACTAAGTTTTCTTTTATTGTTGTTATTCCACAAATTCCAGCTATTAATGCACTTATTGAAAGTGAAAGTGATAATACAGTAAGTGATTTATTTTTAAATATATTATTAAATTTATTTTCTCTTTTAGATGCAATTGCACTTACTAAACTTTTTATAGCACCTGCATAACCTATTACTATAGCAGATAATTTTATATCTTCTAAAATACTTACTTCATAATTTCCTAATATATTTATGACTGTACATATAAATGCTGCTGATAATATTAATGCTTTTAATCTTTCTGATTTTAAAACAAATTTAAATCCTGATTTTACATCTTCAATTTCATTAACTTCCATTGCTTTTTTGAAGTTAACTTTTGTTTTTTTGTCTGGTTCTATAAATCCCATAGATATTATTGTTGCTATTATTAATACTATCAATGAACATACCATTGGTAAATATCCATTTATCACAAATAAATATCCAGCAACTATTTTTGAACTCATCTCTAGTACATAATACCATGTTGAACCTTTGGAATTTAACTTTGAAAAAATTTGGTTTTTATATTTTGATGGTGGTATTGATTCTTTTAACAGGGCTGATGCTACTGTTTCTTTAAGTCCAAATCCTATTGCTGATATAAAGTTTGCTAAAATCAAATCAAATATATTTCTACTAAATATTATTACAATCATATGTACTACAAGTAAAAAATTTCCTATTACTATACTCTTTTTTTTGCCTAAGAATGCTATTATTATATTTATTGGTATTTGTAAAATCATTACAAATAAGGCATAAAAACTGTCTGTTAATACTACATCTGATGCACTTATATTTTTTATTTGAGTTAAAAACAAAAAGTTTATTGTATAATAAAATAGCAAGTCCCATGATAGTGCTTTGTATATTGGAAATATTCTCATATTTATTTT